>JBKKBD010000111.1:0-13060 GCA_046714315.1 Specibacter sp. | reverse complement strand
GGCCCGTGCTGAAGTTGGCTCCGGCACCGGCGAGCACCACGGCCCGGACCGTCTCATCGGCATCGAGCGCCGCAAACACCTGTGGCAGTTCGGCCCAGAAGGCCAACCCCATCATGTTCCCGCGGCCGGGCCCCACCAGACGTACGACGGCGACACCCGGCTGGGGTGCCCTGCTCACCTCAAATGCTGTCCAGCCCATCAGAACTGCTCACCCTTTTCTGCCTTGGCAACCAAGGAGGCTGGCGGCAGGAAGTGCTCGCCATAGCTGGCCGCCAGCTCACGGGACCTGGCCACAAAACCGGCAAGTCCGCCGTCGTACCCGTTCATGTACTGGACCACGCCGCCGGTCCACGCGGGGAAGCCGATGCCAAGGATGGAACCAATGTTGGCATCCTCGACGCTACGCAGCACACCCTCGTCCAGGCACTTGACGGTCTCGATCGACTCGGCAAAAAGCATGCGTTCCTGCATATCGGCGAACGGGATTTCGGTGGTGCCGCCGAACGTTTCCTTCAGCCCTTCCCAGAGCCCGGTGCGGTGTCCGTCGGCATAGTTGTAGAAACCGGCTCCGGCCAGCTTGCCCTTGCGTGAGAACTCCTCGATCATCCTCTCGACGATGTCGTAGGCGGCATGGTGCTGGTACTTTTGCACACCGCCGTCGTGCTCGAGGCCGGTTTTGGTCTCCTTCTGGATCTTGGACATGAGGGTCAGATTCAGCTCGTCGGCCAGCTGCAGCGGTGCGGCCGGGTACCCTGCCTGAAGTCCGGCCTGTTCGATGGACGGGGCGGCGATGCCCTCCCCCAGCATGGCAATGGCCTCATTCAGGAAGGTGCCGATGACGCGGCTAGTGAAGAAGCCGCGGGAATCGTTGACAACAATGGGGGTTTTGCGAATCTGAATGGCGATGTCGAAGGCCTTGGCCAGGGTCTCATCGGAGGTATTCTTGCCGGCGATAATTTCTAGCAGCGGCATCTTGTCAACGGGTGAGAAGAAGTGCAGGCCAATGAAGTTTTCCTGCGCTTTCACGCCTTCTGCGAGCGCCGTGATGGGCAGGCTTGAGGTGTTGGAGCCCAGCACTGCACCGGCTCCGACAATGTCCTGAATCTCCGCGAAGGCAAGTTGCTTCACCTCGACGTTTTCAAAGACCGCCTCAATCACCAGATCGCAACCGGCCAGATCGGCAGCTTGCGTGGTGGGCGTGATCTTGGCCAAAAGGGCGTCTGCTTCTTTCTGTGTGGACTGGCCCCTTTTCACGGCTGTATCCGTCAGTGTCTTGGAATAACTCTTGCCACGCTCGGCCGCCTCGAGGCTCACATCCTTCAGGACAACGTCCATGCCGCCACGGGCGCACACGTAGGCGATGCCCGCCCCCATCATCCCTGCGCCGAGGACAGCGACCTTCGTAGCCGTGAACTTCTCAAAGCCCGCCGGGCGGCTGCCACCGGAGGTGATGTGTCCCATGTCGAAGAAGAACGCCTTGATCATGTTGGTGGAGACCTGACCGGTCACCACCTGGGTAAAGTAGCGCGATTCAATCTCCAGCGCCGTATCAAAGTCAACCTGGGTACTTTCGACGGCGGCCGCGAGGATGGCGCGCGGGGCCGGATAGTTGGCACCCTTGAGTTGCTTGCGAAGATTGGCCGGGAACGCTGGCAGATTGGCAGCGAAGGCCGGAGTTGTGGGTGTCCCGCCGGGAATCTTGTAGTTCGGTACGTCCCACGGCTGGTTTGCCTCGGGATTGGCGGCGATCCAGGCCTTGGCGGCCGGGATGAGCTCCTCCGCCGTGTCCACCACCTCATGGACAAGACCAACGTCGAGTGCCTTGCGAGGCTTGTATTTCTGCCCCTGCAGCAGGACCTTCATGGTGGCATCGGCGATGCCCATGAGGCGAACCGTACGAACTATTCCGCCCCCTCCGGGCAGCAGCCCAAGCGTGACCTCGGGCAGGCCAATGACCGATCCCCTTGTGTCAGCTGCTATCCGGTGGTGGGCGGCCAAGGCAATTTCCAGTCCGCCACCCAGCGCGGCACCATTGATCGCCGCCACCACCGGTTTGCCGAAGGTTTCCAGCGTACGCAGCTGGGCCTTGACCTTTTGGCCCAGCTCGAAGATTTTTGCGGCGTCCTCATGTGTTGCGGCGATCAGGTCTTTCAGCTCGCCACCGGCGAAGAAGGATTTCTTGGCCGAGGTCAGGATGACGCCGGAAACATTCTCCCGCTCGGTCACGAGGCGGTCCACGGCAATTTGCATGGAGGAGATGTAATCGCCGTTCATGGTGTTGGCCGACTGATTCGGGTCATCCATGGTCAGGGTGACAACGCCGTCGGCGTCCTGCTCCCAGTGGATGGTGTTTGTCTTGCGCACTCGTTTTCCGCCCACGGATCTAAACCCTCTCAATCAAAGTTGCTACACCCATGCCGCCGCCAATGCACAAGGTGATGACCGCCCGGCGTTTGTCGATGCGTTCAAGTTCATCCAGCACGGTGCCAAGAATCATGGCGCCTGTGGCCCCCAGTGGGTGTCCCATGGCTATAGCGCCCCCGTTGACGTTGAGCTTGTCATCGGGGATACCCAAATCTTTTTGGTATTTCAACACCACGGAGGCGAAGGCCTCGTTGATTTCAAACAGGTCAATGTCATCGACGCCCAGACCCGCCTGTGCCAGCAGCTTTTCCGTGGCCGGGGTGGGCCCGGTGAGCATGATGGTGGGGTCGGCGCCGGACGTTGCGGTGGCCACGATTCTGGCCCGCGGCGTCAATCCCAACTTCCTGCCCACGTTCGCGCTGCCCACCAAGAGCAGGGCCGCGCCGTCGACAATTCCCGAGGAATTTGCGGCCGTGTGGACATGGTCGATCGTCTCGACCGAGTGGAATTTTTGCAGCGCGACGGCGTCGAAGCCGCCAGCCTCCCCCATCACTGCGAAGGCGGGGCGCAGGCCCGCCTGGGACTCCGGCGTGGATTCGGGACGCATGTGCTCGTCATGATCTAGGACCACCAAGCCGTTCTGGTCCCTGACCGGGATGACGGAGTTGGCGAAGCGGCCCTCTTTCCAAGCCTTCGCGGCCAGCTGCTGCGAGCGCACGGCGTAGGCATCGACGTCCACCCGGCTGAATCCTTCCATGGTGGCAATCAGGTCTGCCCCGATGCCCTGCGGCACAAAATAGCTGTCGTAATTTGTGGCTGGATCCATGGCCCAAGCTCCCCCGTCGGAGCCGATGGGCACGCGGGACATGGACTCCACACCACCGGCGATGATGAGTTGGTCCCAACCGGAGCGCACCTTTTGGGCGGCAGTGTTGACGGCTTCAAGTCCCGAGGCGCAAAAGCGGTTCACCTGCAGGCCACCCACTGTGTCCGGCAACCCGGCAGCAATGGCGGCCGTGCGGGCGATGACGGCACCCTGGTCTCCCACGGGTGAAACGACGCCAAGAATGAGATCGTCGATGAGTGATTCGTCCAGGCCAGGATTCCGTTCGCGCAGTGCCTGGATCAGACCCACCACCAGATCTATGGGCTTGGTGCCGTGCAAGGCACCTTTTTTGCCGCGCCCGCGGGGCGTGCGGACGGCGTCGTAGATGAAGGCTTCCGGTATTGCTGCTTTGCCCACTTGAGCATTCCTTCCATGGTCATCCCGCCAGCGCTGACGCGGTTCCGGGATGGTTGGTCGTGCAGACTCTCATCGATCAGTGAAGCGACAAACTGAGTCATTGACATACCGCCAATCGTGCAGAACTATTGACAGCGTGTCAATAGACCCGCTGCCTTACAGCTCCTCTTGAAGGCGATGACCATGCCAGCAAAGATTCCTACGCCGCGCCTCCCCGGCACCCTCCCCGGGGAGGCGGCGTCCGACGTCGAATTTTCCGGCGAGCCGGCCACCGCAGCCCAGCCGCGCAGGCAGCGCCTTGCCCCGGACGAGCGCCGCCTGCAGATCTTCGTGTGCGCCCAAAAACTGTTCAACGAGCGCCCGTATGAAGACGTTTCAGCCACCGAGATTGCGGCGTCCGCCGGAGTGGCCCGTGGGCTGATCAACCACTATTTTGGCAACAGGCGCAGCCTGTATCTTGAGGTCATCAAGGTCAATTCGACGGTGTCGGCCGTGGCCCTTTCCAAGCTCCCGGATGCGCCGCTCCCTGAACGCATTGACGTAGCGGTTGGCTGGTTTCTGGACGCCCTGGAAAAATCGGGGTCGTCGTGGTTGTCGCCAGGACTCGGGAGCATGGGGCGTGATCCAGATCTGGAACAGATCCTGCTGGCTGCCGAAAATGAATCCATCGAATTGTTCATTGAGGCGTGGGGCTTGTCGGGCCGCGCCGAGCACGAGGAGCAGATCCGGGCCATGTTCCGGGTCTATACGCAGCTTGCCCGCAGCGGCGCGCGCGAATGGCTCCTGCGCCAGACGCTCACCCGTCCGCAGGTACACGCCATGCTGGCCGGCACGTTGACCGTGATCGTGAAGCAAGCTATTCCGGCCATTTAGCTCGCCGGCGGATAGGATATTTTCAATGCCATTGGGGCATTTCGTGGCAGCATTGAAATGGAAACTTCATGAGCTCTTCGCAGGAATCCCCGGTACCGGCATCCGCCACAAGCCCCGTCCCGGACTCCTCCGGCACCAAGGTATTGATCAGTCTTGCGGCCGCCGTCATTGTCCTGTTCGGCTTGAGTCGCATTTCGACCATTGTTGGCCCCGTCTTTTTGGCGTTGGTCCTCACTATTTGTGTTTACCCGCTCAAGCAGCGGCTCATCAACCGCGGGGTCCCGGCAGTACTGGCCACAATGTCCACCATTGTGGCTGTTTACGCCCTTATTGCGGCGCTAGTGGCATCCCTGTGGTTATCCGCCATCCAGCTCACCCAGCTATTGCCGCAATTTGCACCGCAAATCACCGAACTAAGTAGCGATCTAAGAATGTTCCTGCACAACACCTTGGGCATTGGTGACGAGCAGGTCCAAACAATTGTTCAATCTCTGGATCTTCGGGTCCTCATCGACACGGCCTACAATCTGCTGGGCAGTGCCATGAATTTTGGCTCCGGCACGGTCTTCTTGTTGCTGCTGTTGATGTTCATGAGCGTCGATGCCACGTACTACCCCACGATCCTTGCCGTGGTGGCGAAAAAGCGGGCGCCGGTGGTTAATGCGTTGTCCAACTTCGCCAAACTGTCCCGTTCATTCATGGTAATGACAACCATCTTCGGAGCCATCGTGGCCGCACTGAACCTTACACTCCTGTTGATTCTGGGCGTGCCTGGCGCGGGGCTGTGGGCATTGCTGTCTTTTGTTTGCGGCTTCATCCCGTTCATTGGTTTTTGGATCAGTCTTGTTCCGGCTGCCATCATGGCCCTGCTTGCCGGCGGATTGCCGACCTTTATTGGCGTGGTGGCCTTCTACGGCGTCATCAATTCCTTGATCCAATCGATCATCCAGCCGAAGTTTGTCTCGGGATCGGTCAATCTGAACATGACACTGACGTTCCTCTCCGTCATCTTTTGGTCAGCGCTTCTGGGACCGCTCGGTGCCTTGATGGCCGTGCCGCTGTCTCTATTCGCAAGGGCCATCCTTGTCGATTCACACCCCCAGTCCGCCTGGCTGAAACCCTTCATCGGGGACATCGCGGAGTCCAAGGCTTTGCTTGCAGCCCAGCGCGCGGCGGCAAAGTCTGCCAAGGCTGAAACCGCCGGAAAATGATGCCGCGTTGGAAGTGGGGCTACTGGAGGTTGGAGGTCAGCCTTGCCGCGCTGTCCCAGAACTTCTCCATGACCGGGCGCTTGACCCAATCGGCCAGCTGCAATTCTCGGCTGTTGGCGCGGTAGCCGTCTTCGATGACGCGCAGCTCCTGCACAAATATTTCGCTGTGGATCAGCACCGAAATTTCCATGTTCAGCGAGAATGACCGGACGTCCATGTTGGAGGAGCCAATCACGGCCACGTCGGAGTCGATGCTGAAGTGCTTGGAATGCAGCACCTCGGGAGCCTTGTACAAATAAATCTTCACGCCCGCCCGCAGTAGCGCCTCATAGTACGAGCGTTGCGCGTGGTACACCATGGCCTGATCGCCAATCTCCGACACGAACAGCTCCACCGACAGCCCGCGCCCGGCCGCCGTGATGATGGCCAGCAACACCGAGTCCTCGGGGACAAAGTAGGGGCTCGTGATGCTGACCCGTTCGGTGGCCTGATGAATCATGGCCACGAAGAGCTTCAGATTGTTGTCATTTTCAAAGCTAGGGCCGCTGGGAACGACCTGCGCATCCACACGATGCGGGGCCGGGTCTAAAACTACCGGTGAGGTGTCCAGTTCCAGCATCACGTCAGTCTCGCTGAACCAGTCGGTGACGAACACGGCGTCGAGCTCCCTGACGGCGGGCCCGTGGATCCGCATCATCAGCTCATGCCAGCGCAGCCCACGGGCAATATTTTTCTTTTTGTTGTAACTCTCGTGCACCAAATTTTGCGAGCCACTGAATCCCACAGTCCCGTCGACTACAAGAAGCTTGCGGTGGTTGCGCAGGTCCACGCGCTGCCATTGCCCCTTCCACGGCCGCAATGGCAACATGGCGTGATAAGCAGCCCCCATGGCGCTCAATCGGGCAAGCGTCTCCTTGCGTCCAGGATTCATCAGCGAGGCCAGGTGGTCAGAGAGCACCCGGACGCTCACTCCCCTGTCCACCGCCCGGGCCAACGCATCGAAGAAGGGCCGGGTGACGTCGTCGTGCACTAGGATATAAAACTCCACGTGCACGTAGTTCTGGGCCCGGTCAATCTCCGCAGCCATCGCCGCGATGGAGCCGTGATAGTCCGGGAGAAGTTCGACGTCGTTGCCTCCCACCATGGGTAACGCACCCAGGGTGCTGTTGAGGGTGACGAGCCCGGCTAGGCCCTGCGGCCATTCGTCCTTGTGGCTGAGCTGGTCAAATCCCTCGGTGCGCTCGAGGATAAGTTCATTGACGAACTGTTGTTTGTCCCGCCGAGACTTGGGCAGGCGCGAAAAACCCACCAGCATGAACGCCACAACTCCCACATAGGGGACAAAGATGATGGTCAACATCCAGGCAATCGCGGTGGCCGGGCGGCGCCTGGCGGAAATGTAGGCCACCGCTATGGCACCGAGGATCACGTGCAAAGCCAACAGCACCCAGGTCAGATGGTTAGCATCGCTCAACCATTCGCGAATACTCAAAGAAATGCGCTCCCCTATTAAACGTGAGCAACGGCGGCCCCTGAGGAGTCCGCCGTTGCGCCACCATGATTCCTGCCAGTTTAGGCTAGGCCGGTGAAGAATTCTTGGTGTAGCCCACGAGAAATTCACTCAACAGACGCGTGCCATAGCCCGTTGCACCACGGGGGCGCCATTAATCGTCGGAGTCACTCTTCATGGTTCCGGCAATGTCCAGATGCGCCCATGGGGTGCCCTTGACGAACTCAGCGAGGAACAAGGCTGCCGTGATGGCACCGGCGGTGGGTCCACCCATATTGGAAATGTCGGCAATCTCGGAATCGAGTTGTTTGCGGTAGCGCGATTCCAGTGGCAGCTGCCAGAGTGATTCCCCGGATACCTGCGCAGCCGTTTTCAGCTGTTCAACAAGGCCCTGATCATTGCCCATTGCCGCGCCGACTAAGTTGCCAAGCGCAGCCATGGCAGCCCCCGTCAGGGTGGCCATATCAACGATGGCGTCCGGCTTTTCCTCCATAGCCAAGCAGAGTGCGTCCATCATCACCAGGCGCCCCTCGGCGTCGGTGTTCTTGACCTCAACCGTTGTTCCGTTGCGGGCCGTCAGGACATCTCCGAGCTTGGTGGCCGTCCCGGAGGGCATGTTATCGGTACAAACCAGCCATGCACTGACCTCGGCCGTGGCACCCAGATCACGCAGCCCCGTCATCGCGGCCAACACCGCAGCGGAGCCTGCCATATCCATCTTCATGGCCAGGTGCATGGGGTCCGACGGCTTCAGGCTGATACCTCCGGAGTCATACATGATGCCCTTGCCCACGAGTGCCAGCTGCGCCGTGGGGTCCCCCGAAGGCTTGTAACGCAGCACAATGAGCCGGGGCTCCTCGTCGCTGCCGGCATTCACGCCGAGTAGACCACCGCAGCCCATCTCAATGAGCGCAGCCTTGTCAAAGCTTTCCACACTGAGCCCAAAAGCTGGACCCTGCTCCGCGGCAAAATCCGCATACTCAACGGCCGTCAAATGTCCCGGCGGATTGTTGGCGAGGTCACGGGCCAGTGCGGCCGAACGTGCCAGCGCCTTTCCCCGGGCGGCTCCCGCCGCGGCGCCCGCCCCCGCGCCGATGACCTCAAGACTTTCAACGGCAAGGTCCGCAGGTTCATTCTTCAAGGCGTTGAACCGGTAGCGAGCCAACAACGCTCCCTCCACCGCGGCCTGTGCTGCCGGAGCGCTGTCGGCACCGTGTCCGGAAGGCAGCACCAGGGCCAACGCCGCATGCCGGGCCGCGGCGCGCGCGAAGGCGGCCGCCCCGTCACGCAACTCATCCAACGAGCGGGTGGCACCGCTTCCGGCACCCACGGCAACAACCGCCGTCGCACCGTCACGGGGAAGATAAACGGCCTGGCCAGCGGCTCCGGTGAAACCAGCTGCTGCCAGCGCCTCCCGGCTCAGGCTCAATTCGGCCGGAACATCCCCCTCCTCGGAAACAAAATATCCGACGGCGGATGCTTTGCCCGAGAGGGCCTCGGCCGCAGCGACTTCCGGATCAAGATGAAGGGACGGAGCCGGATCATAAGAGGCCGGAATCAATTTGATGGGTGTATGTGCCATGAATTAAAGTCCCTTTCAAGAGTGTGACTAAGAAGCCGGTCCCCACGGGATGCCGGTAACAAACCAGAGCACCAGGAATGCCGTCCACACCACAATCAGGACCACCGTGTACGGCAGCATCATGGCCACAATGGTGCCAACGCCGGACTTGGGTCGGTACTTCTGAGCAAAGACAACGATCATGGCGAAGTACGGCATCAGCGGGGTGACGATGTTCATGGGTGAATCGCCCACACGGTAGGCCGCAAGAACGGCTTCCGGATCTATGCCAAGGCGCATGAACAATGGAACGAAAATCGGTGCAAGGATGGCCCACGCAGGCAGCCCACCAGGCATCAGAATGTCGATGATCAAGGTGACAATAACAAAGCCGATGAGCAGCGGGACCGGGCCGAATCCGGAGCTTTCAAGCCAATCAGCCATGCCCACGGCACCCACGGTTGCCAGGTTGGTGTACGCAAAGTACGCGATGAACTGGGCGATGACCAGCAGCAGGAAGATCAAACCGGCAAGGTTGGCAAACGTCTTCACGATCGGATTGATGATGTCCATACTGTTTTTGATGGTTCCCGCGCCCAAACCGTAGGCGATGCCGCAACCAAGGAACACGATCATGACAAGGAAGATGATGCTATCCAGCAGGGGTGCGGCAACAATCAATGAGCCCGTGTCCGGATTGCGCAGCGGACCCCAGGAAGGCAGCGAAAGGACAAGTACGACTGCGGCAATCCCCAACGCTGCAAAGAGAGCCCAACGCAGGCCCTTCTTCTCCTCCGGGCTAATGACGCCATCCTCGTGACCGGCCGAAGGACCTTCGTAGGCTCCCAGACGGGGTTCGACAAACTTGTCCGTTAAGACCGTGCAGACGATGGTCACCAAAATGGTGGAGGCGATGCTAAAGAACAGATTTGCCGTCACGTCCAAGTTTCTGGCCGGGTCCATCATGTGAATGGCCTCGTTGGTAACCTCGGTGAGCATGCCGTCCAAGGGTGTTATGAGCACATTCACGCCAAAGCCGGCTGCCACACCGGAGAACGCCGCGGCCAGACCGGCCAAGGGGTGTCTGCCCAGCGAGTGGTAAATGGCCGCGCCGAGTGGGATCAGCACCATATATCCAGCATCTGTGGCGATGCTGGATATAACGCCCAGCAGCACGATCACGAAGGTGATCATGCTCGGGTGGGTCACAAGCACCAGCTTGCGGATGAGTGCTGAAATCAGCCCGGCTTCCTCGGCAAGGCCTACACCGAGCATGGCCACAAGAATCACTCCTACAACACCAAAGTTGGTGAAGTTGTTGACCATGGATGTGAAGAGGAACCTGATCCCGTCAGCGTCGAGGAGACTCCGCACCTTGGTGGTGACGTCTTCGATCTCCCCGGTGACTATATTTGCGCTTTGGAACGTTGCGCTGGCGCCAGCCACGGAGAAAATCACCGACAAGACCATCACCAGGCCGATGAGAATCAGGAAGATAACGGCGGGGTGGGGGACCTTGTCCCCCACCACTTCAACGCCCGTCAGGAATTTCTCAAGAACGGATTTCTTTTGCGGCTTGATTGCTGATTCTTTGCTGGACATGATCTGCAGACCCCAATGTTGACGATGTTTCGCTTAGGACAAGGCCGGGTGAAGGTGGAAACCCTTAGGCGAGTGCCTTGGCCTTGAGCTGCGCATACTCGGTGTCGTTGATGGTGCCTGCGTCGAGCAGGGCCTTGGCAGCCTGTATTTGATCTGCCGGGCTCTGTGTTCCGGCCACGCGCCGCAGGTATTCCTCCCCCTGTTGCTGCGCAGAAGTTGCGGCTTTCATGTTGCGTTCGGTCATGCCATTTCCACGAACAATGATGTAAATGAGCGCCGAAATATAGGGTGTGACCAGCAGGAAGAAGATCCAGATTGCCTTGAAGACCCCTGACAGGCTGGAGTCCCGGAAAATGTCCCCGACAATTTGAAAGAGCAGGATGAGGTAGGCAAGGAACAAAAATGCCACCGTAATGGACCAAAAGACTTCAAAGAACTGCATTCAATATTCCCCAATATTTTAGGCCCGAAGGCTCGATAAATGCCACGGATGAGCACAAAATGCCCGTTCACGCGATTCTGGTGTCACATTAGCAGCGCAACAAAGCATTTGCATATAGCCAAATGGACAAATTTTCGGATATCCAGAGGTGCGACATAATTGCTCTGGCAGTCGTTTGTTCATTAGCCTGTGCCTATGAGCGACATCGCCGCAATGCTGATTATTCTGACAATCACAGTTGTCATATTCGTGTGGAATAAGATTCCCGTAGAGATAGTCGCATTAGGTGTTGCCCTGCTTCTTTTCGCCACAGGGATTATTGATGTAAATGACACATTTTCAGGTTTTGGATCTCAAACTGTCATCTTGATTGCTGCACTCTTTGTGGTGGCTGAAGCCATCGACGCGGCTGGAATCACCACCTGGATGGGCGGACAGTTGGTGAAATTCGCTGGCGACAGCCGTCCACGGCTGATCGTTCTCATCATGCTTTTCACCGCTTTTCTCACCGCAGTCATTAGCGTCAACGGCGCTGTGGCAGCGCTCCTGCCGATGGTGGTGGTCCTGGCCGTGCGGCTCAAACGGGAGCCCGGCCAGTTGTTGATGCCCATGGCCTTTGCAGCCCACGCTGGCTCTCTTCTGGTCCTGACCGGCTCACCGGTGAACATCTTGATCCTTGAGGCTGCCCTCGAGGCCACCGGCAAAGGCATTGGCTTCTTTGAATTTGCCCTGGTGGGTTTGCCGTTGCTGGCCGTGACCATCCTGGCCTCCGTCTATCTGGGGCCAAAGCTGTTACCGCAGCGCGACCCGGGAATGACCCCCAAGGATCTAGGTGAACATCCCCGGGTGATCCTCAACCACTATTGGCCTGATGCGCACGAGTTGGTCAGGCTGCAGGTTCTGGCTGGCTCGGCCTATGCCGGCGAGGCCATTGCCGGTGTCCTGCCCACAACCCGCGGCGCCGTCCACCTGCTGAGCATTCAAAACGCAGCCGGGAAACCACTCACAGCTAAATCGTTGGAGGCCGGAAGCTACCTAGTGGTGAGGGGAACAGCTGCGGACATTGCAGATTTCGCCGTGGAGCACGAACTTGCGATGGAAACCAACGGCTCCGCCGAAGTTGCGTGCGGGCTTGTCAGCAAGTCCTTTGGCGTGGCGGAGGTGCTGGTCTCACCACGCTCGAAGCTGATTGGCACCGAGGTGTTCCCTGGAATGATCACCGAGAGTGGTTCGCTGGTGGTGCTCGCTCATCAACGTGCCGGTAAATCGGCGGGCACTGAGGTCACCAGTATTAAGGCCGGCGATTCGCTGCTTTTGCAGGGTAGCTGGCAGGCCTTGGACAAGCACACGCTGGACCACAACGTACTGCTCGTTGACTCACCCGATGCGATCCGCCGCCAAACGGTCCCCCTCGGGCCCGGCGCCATACCGGCCCTGATCATCCTTCTCGCCATGGTGGTCATGATGACCACCAACATTGTTCCGGCGGCCGTAGCGGCGCTATTGGCGGCCATGGCAATGGTCCTGAGCCGTGTTGTTACGATGGGCCAGGCGCACAAGTCTATGGCGTGGCAGACGCTCATTCTGGTGGCTGGAATGATTCCGCTCTCGGCCGCTATCACCAAGACCGGCACGGCCACACTGCTGGCCGACGGCATCGTCACCCTTACCGGCGGCGGCAGCCCGTATCTGCTGCTGATCGGGATCTTCGTCGTCACAGCCGTATTGGGCCAGCTCATCAGCAACACGGCGACGGCACTGATCATCATCCCCATCGCGCTTTCCGTAGCAACTGAGGGGGGCCTGTCCCCCTTCACGGTGCTGATGTGCGTCAGCGTGGCATCTGCCGCAGCACTACTGACACCCATTGCCACTCCGGCCAACATGATGATCATGCGCCCCGCTGGCTACAGATTTGGCGACTATTGGAAGTTTGGCGGCGTCATCATGGTTCTCTACCTAGCAGTTGGCGTGTTCCTGGTGCCCGTGTTTTGGCCGTTTTAGCCCGCCCGGCCCGGCCCATTCCGGAAACAGAAAAGTCCCCAATCCGAAGACTGGGGACTTTCCTTGTGGAGTTGCGGGGACAGGATTTGAACCTGTGACCTCCGGGTTATGAGCCCGGCGAGCTACCGAACTGCTCCACCCCGCGATGTGATTATTACTTTACCGTCCATTAACCCTTGGGACAAACTGAGGGCACGTGACGTTCATCTCCTACGCGCAGGAAGGGCCCAGCCGCGATTGAACTGGGCCC
>JBKKBD010000110.1:0-11632 GCA_046714315.1 Specibacter sp. | reverse complement strand
CCGGACTCCATGATCTGATCGAAATCGACCACCCCGCTGCCCTCGCCGTCCATCGGAATGCTGGCGCCCATGTAGAAACCCTGGGCGTTGCCGGGCGTCTGGAAACACAGCAGGCTGGTGTTCTCGGCCGTGACCTTGAAGGCGTGGGGCTGGCCGCGCAGCGCCATGACCAAGCCCCCTGCGCCGACGCGCTGTTCAACGCCGTCGAGGTTGATGAGGATCTCGCCGGAGAGGATATAGAGGGCCTCGTCAGTGTCCGGGTGGATATGCATGGGCGTCACTTTGCCGGATTCCATCTCGTCCCGGTAGATCAGCGAAGCGCCGTCGGTCTCCTCGGTCGTGGCCAGCCAGGTGTGCACACCGCCCCCGTAGAACCACCGCCGCTCACCTTCCCCGGCTTGGCGGATGAATGATTTTGCCTGCTTCGTCGTGTCCATGGGACTCGCCTCTTCAATGGGCTTATGAGTTTATGGGACTTATGTCTCATAACAAGACTGGGGTATCATAAGCTACATGTCAAGCCCATATTTGGAACTCGGACGCAGCGGCCAGAAACGGCGTACACTCAACGCGCTTGTGGAGGCTGCGCGTGGGATGGTTGCCGCCGGAAAGGCGCCAACGGTCGATGAGGCTGCCGCCGCGGCCGGGGTGGCAAGGAGTACGGCCTACCGCTATTTTCCGGGGCAGCGTGAGTTGTTGGCGGCAGCCCATCCGGAGACGGCGTTGGTGTCCATGCTGCCCGAAAACCCGGGTGAGGATCCTGCTGAGCGGCTTGACGCCGTCGTGCGTCGATTCACCGGCATGATCGTTGAAACCGAGGACCAGCAACGGACCATGCTCAAGTTATCGCTCGATCCTGTGCAATCCGGAGAGGGCCTGCCGCTGCGCCAAGGCCGGGCCATTCCGTGGATCACCGAGGCGCTGGAACCGCTGCGTGGCAGGATGTCCGACGCCGAAATTCACCGTTTGGTCTTGGCCGTCCGTAGCGCCACCGGCGTCGAATCCCTCGTCTGGTTGGTGGACATTGGCGGGTTGTCCCGTGAAGAAGCGTTGGCGTCAATGCGCTGGAGCGCCCAGGCCTTGCTTCGCCAGGCGTTGGAAACCGGTCCGCCGAGCTACTGAACGCGCGGCGGGCTACTTCTTCGTTTCGTCGTTCGGGTGCTCTTCGCGAAGCTTGGCCTCGCGGGCATCGAGCTCGGCCTTGAGCTTGCGGAGTCTTTCGGCTTCAAGCTTTTGGGCCCGGTTGACGGCCAGATTGCGAAGGAACTCGGGATCGTCGTCGGGCGCCGAGGAGCGGCTGCCGGACGATGGGATGTGCCGGGTGGGAGCCTGGCCGGAGCGCTGGACTGACGCCGACACGGCGTATTTCGGCCGGCCAAAGAGGAACCACAGGATCACGCCGATGACATTGAGCAACACAATGATCAACACCCAGCCCGCCTTCGGGAAGGTCCGGACGTCGCTTGCGTTGCTACGGAGGCAATCGATGAGCCCATAGACAAACAGAACAACAACCAAGGTCACAGGAATGATATAACGCATACCTCAGTCTACCGTTGATGAACAAAACGGAGTCCGGCCCAGCCGCTGGGGAGACACCCAGCTTGAGAGGCTAAACTTGGCCCGTGGCTTTCTTCAAATACTCCCTGATCCGTGGCGTGCTGTTCCTGGCGTTCTTCCTCGTCGCCCACCTGGCATTGGATTTCCGGCCGTTCACAGCGGCCGTCATTGCTGCCCTGTGCGCCTTTGTGGTCAGCTTCCTTTTCCTGCGCAAGCAGCGCGACGGCGCCACCGCGGTGGTTGCCGACCGCTTCGCACCGAACGCCACCACCACCCAGTCCGCGGCTGCCATTGACGACGCCGATGCCGAAGACGCCCTCATCGACGAAAACCCGGACATCTGGATCGACGCAGATCGCAAGCCCGGCGCCGACCAGGCCCCCACCAACTAGCCAGCGCGCGGTCAGTCCGTCCGTCGTCGCGGGTGCTGCTACAGCCCCGGGATGGAAATCGTTTCATCCTTGGCGGGTGCGGTCTGAAGAGCCACTGAGTTCCATTCGCTAAAAGTCATGGTCCCTGTGTCCTGGCTCGCGGAACCCTGCGGCTGCATCTGAAGCAGGTAGGGATCGCCCTCGGCTGCGATCCACAGGATTGCCTCTTCTGCCGTGTATTTGAAGGCCTTGGTGCCGTTCAAGTCCACGATCGACTTGGCGGTAATCTTCCCAAAATCGGATTTTTCCAAGCCTTCAGCACTGAAGGAATCCAGCAGTGAGGCAATGCTGAATTTGCCGAACATGGTGGCGTCAGTCACCGCGATCCATTTGCCGCCAACCAGCGCCTCAATTGCATCTGCGGATTCCTGCCCCACGTTTTGGGTAAAGAATTCCTTGTCCGCCTTCAAAAACGTGACCCCATCGGCGGTAAGCAGCGTGCTCGTGGCGCCCTTCATGGTTATCTCGGCCAGTGAGTTGGATCCGTCACGAGTACCGGAAATCTTGAGTTTAATGCTTTCGGCGCCACGGCTCATGTCGCCGGCGATGGAGACGGAAGTGGCCTTCTTGACCGTTTCGGTGACCTTGGGGAAGATCTCCTTGGCGTCGGGAGCTGTGGCTGGAGCGGGGGTGGTTGGTGCAGCCTGGGTGGTTGTCGATCCCGCATCGTGCGTGGGCGGGGACGCCTGCGTAGCTCCGCTGCATCCAGCCAACGCCAGCAACAGCCCGGCGGTCATGGGTAGGAGAATGGCCTTGTTCCTGAAGGCGTTCATGAATGTGTCCTTTGTATGGTGCGCCAGAGTTGCGAATGACGGCGTAATCCGCCAAGGCATTGGCTCTGCGAACGATCGATTCAGTTCGTACTCTATCGTATGGACTAATCCGATATGCGTACTGTGTCAGGGTGCGCTGACCTATTGCCCCAGCAGCGCGGTCAACACCATGGCCACGGCAAAAAGCACGCTGAATCCGAGGTTGAGCAGGCCAGTTTGCTGCAGTACCGGGATCAGGCTCTTGCGCTTTTTCCCCTTGAGCATGAGCCAGCTGGGCATCAGCATGAACGGGATCAGCAGCAGCACCAGCAGAATCCACGGTTTCGCCGGAGCGATGAACAGCATGAGTGCTACGGACAACGCCAGCATCAGCACGTAGCTTAGGCGCGCATTCTTGTCACCCAGCCGCACAGCGAGGGTCCGCTTGCCCACCTCGGTATCGGTGGGAATGTCACGGACGTTGTTGGCCATGAGAAGTGCGACGGCGATGAGTCCAGTTGAGATTGATCCCAAGACTGCCGCCGTGCTCACCGAGCCCGCTTGGGTGAAGGTGGTACCTAGGGTCGCCACGGGGCCGAAGAATACAAACACGAAGACATCGCCGAGGCCCATGTATCCGTAGGGGTTCTTCCCGCCCGTGTAGCCCCACGCTGCAAGAACCGCGCCGGCGCCGACAAGGAGCAACCACCAGGCCTGCGACGCGAGCACCAAGCCCAAACCGGCCAGCATGGCCAGGCCAAACATGGTGAACGCCGCCATCTTTACATGGGAGGGTTTCGCCACGCCGCTGCCTACCAAGCGCAACGGGCCAACCCTAACCTCGTCAGTGCCACGGATGCCATCGGAATAGTCATTGGCGTAGTTCACGCCAATCTGCAGCAGCAGGGCAACAAGTGCCGCCAAAACTGCCCGGCCCCAGTGCAGGGCACCAAGGTCGTAGGCTGCGGCTGTTCCGATAATCACGGGAGCCACCGCCATGGGCAGGGTCCTCAGGCGAGCTCCGGAAATCCATTGCCCCACAGTGGCCACAGCGTTACTCCTATATGTGCAGTTGAATGAGATATGCATATCTGCATAAAAATTGACGGCCCGTTCCACGGACCCAAGGGCTAATTCTGCCCTCTTCCGGTGTTAGGCAGAGTGCGCAGCGCCGGTCAAGGCGGCCAAAATTGCCGTCCTATCGGGCTTTCCGTTGGCCAGCAGCGGCAGCTCAGAGACGAACACCACAGTCTTGGGCACCAGATGCGGCTCCAAAATGGCTCCTGCACCGGCCAGCAGCTCGGGCAGGCTGCAGGAGGCAACCACCATCGCGGCAACCTGCTGTCCCCATTCCTCGGACGGAACGGGAACCACGAAAGCCTCGCGAACCCCCTGCACCTTGTGGAGGCCATCGATCACGGCGGCGGGAGAAACCTTCAGCCCGCCGGTGATGATGACATCGTCCGCCCGGCCCAGCACGCGCAGCCGTCCCTCACTGTCCAGCTCGCCCAAGTCTCCGGTGGCATAGAAACGCACGGTTTCGCCGTCGAGCTCCTCCTCGATGAACGAGGCGGCCGTCAGCTCGGCATTGCCAAGGTAACCTTCGGCGACCACCGGCCCGCCCAGCCAAACCCGGCCGTCGCGGATGGCGAGCTCCACGCCGTCGAGCGGGACGCCGTCGTACACGCAACCGCCGCACGTTTCGCTCATGCCGTAGGTGGTGACCACGTTCAGCCCGGCACCGCGCGCGGCCTCGAGCAGCACGGGGTTGATGGGGCCGCCGCCGAGCAGGATCGCGTTGAAGCGGCGCAAGACGGTGAGCGTCTCCGCGCTGGGATTGTTGAGCAGGCGCGTCAGCTGGGTGGGCACCAACGAGGTGAAACGCATCTTGTCGGTGAGCTCCAGCGCGCCTTCGGTGAACGCCTCGGGGGTGAATCCGCCGCTCAGGTCCATGGTCCAGGGGCGGGTTCCGGCGAACAAGCTGCGCACCATAACCTGCAGCCCGGCCACGTAATTCATGGGCAGTGCCAAGAGCCACTGACCCTCGCCGCGCAACGCCATCGCCGTGCCCACCGACGACGCCGCCAGCGCCTCAACGCTCAGCATCGTGCGCTTGGGTGTGCCGGTGCTCCCGGAGGTAAGCACGACGGCGGCGATCTCGGTTTCGCTTCCGTCTGGCAGTCCCAGTTCGGCCTGCGGGATAAGTTCGAAGCTGCCGTCCTCGGCGATTTGGACCGCGGGGCCCTCGCCGTGAAGCGCGTCGGAGAGTGCCTTGAGTAGGGGTTCAATAGTCATGGGTGCCTGTTTTTAGAGGATGCGGGATTAGAAGTAGTACGGGAAGGAAGACCAGTCGGGGTCGCGTTTTTCCAAGAACGCTTCCTTGCCCTCTACGGCCTCGTCCGTCATGTAAGCCAAGCGAGTGGCCTCGCCGGCGAAGACCTGTTGTCCAGCCAAGCCGTCGTCGGCCAGGTTGAAGGCGAACTTGAGCATGCGGATGGCCTGCGGGGACTGGCGGGCAATATCAGCCGCGTATTCCAGGGCCGTGGTTTCCAGGTCCTCGTGGGCCACGGCCTCGTTGACGGCGCCCATGCGGACCATGTCATCTGCCGAATATTCGCGGGCCAGGAAGAAGATTTCGCGGGCGTTCTTCTGGCCAATTTGGCGAGCCAGCAAGGCGGAGCCGTATCCGGCGTCGAAGGAGCCCACAGTGGCATCGGTCTGCTTGAACTTGCCGTGCTCGCGGGAGGCGATGGTCAAATCTGACACAACGTGAAGCGAGTGCCCGCCGCCTGCAGCCCAACCATTAACGACGGCGATGACCACCTTGGGCATGGTGCGCATGAGGCGCTGGACTTCAAGGATGTGGAGACGGCCGGCGCGGGCCGGGTCAATGGTTTCCTTCGTTTCGCCCTCTGCGTACTTGTAACCGTCGCGGCCGCGGATGCGCTGATCACCACCCGAGCAGAAGGAGTGGCCCCCGTCCTTGGGGGAGGGGCCGTTGCCGGTCAGTAGAACCGTGGCGACATCGGGTGTCATGCGGGCGTGGTCCATGGCGCGGTACAGCTCATCGACGGTGCCGGGGCGGAACGCATTGCGCACCTCAGGACGGTCGAAGGCGATGCGAACCGTGGGGAGATCCCTGATGATGGTGCCGTCTTCGGCGCGTTCCACCTGACGGTGGTACGTCATGTCGGTGAAGTCGAAGCCTTCCACCACGCGCCAGCGGGTGGGGTCGAAGATGTCTGATACCTGCTCGGGAAGATTCGTTGCGCTCACGCTAACGATCTTAGCTGGCGGGCATGAGCGCCGCGTGCTGTGGGTCTCAGCTGATACAGAATTCGTTGCCTTCGGGATCGGCCATGGTGAACCACGCATGAGGTCCCTGACTCGCTTCCCACAGGAATGTGGCGCCGCGGGCTTCCAGCTTTTCCCGGACAGCAGCCTTGTCATCGCCGCCGAGACGCACATCCCAATGGATCCGATTCTTGCCGGTCTTTTCTTGCTCGCCGCTCTGGAACAGGATCCTGGGCTGATCCGCAGTGGCATCGGCTCCGGCCGTGATGGCCTGGCCGTCCTTCCATACCAGCACGCCGTTATGGACCAGAGTTTGGTCTTCCGTGGCGAAGCCCTTGGCAACCATGGAACGGATAAAGTCTTCGTCTGACGGTTCCGGCGACCAACCCATGGTCTCCGCCCACCAATCGGCAAGAACGTGCGGATTGTGGCAGTCAACAACTATTTGCAATGAATAGGCCATGGGACGAGTCTGCCGCGGCCGGCGCTGGGCGTCCAGTACTTACACGTATGCGCACGACTCGAGACGAGTCGTGCGCATACGTTCAGACAGTGTTTAAGGTTTACGCCATGACGCGCAGCTTGGAGCTGCTGCGGCCGAACAGGACGTTGTCCAAGGAGAACTTGCCGGGGCCAACAAGGGCCAGGGCAAGGGCTGCGGCACCCAGCAGGAGGACCAGTTCGTAGCCGCCGGCCTCAACGAAGACGCCTGCCGAGGCGTGGACCAGGACGATGGCACCGAGCATGTTCAGCGTCAACAAAGCCGCGAACGGACGGGTGGCGAGTCCCAGAATGAGGGCGATGCCGCCGACCAGTTCCAGTGTGGCAATGATGGGAGCAACTACGTCCGCGGCGGGGACGCCCATCTGGGCGAATGCGCCCTGGGTTCCGGCGATGGTGAATTCGTTGTACTTCTGCCAGCCGTGGGAGGCGAAGAGGAAGCCAACCACAATGCGAAGGACGGTGCGGGCAACGGTGTTCAGTGCAAGGTTATTCATTGGAATCTCAACGTTTCGTGGGGGTCATGGAAAGGCCTTCAGGAAGAAGCGCCGAGCATCAATTGATTGAAGCTTCAATAAAAGTCTCTCAGGTTTCAGGTTGATACGTCAACTAATGGGTGGTGTGTGACGCTTTTGGACGCACTTACAGGCGCCGAGGGCTGTCCGATAGTGTTTTTCCATGACTGCAATTGCGCCCGTGACCTTGCGTGGAAAATACGTAACGCTTGAGCCCTTGAGTATGCACCACCATGATGGGTTGGTGGAGGCAGCCTCCGACGGTGAACTGTGGAACCTTTGGTACACCTCGGTTCCGCGTCCGGAGGGCATCCGTGCCGAGATTGAGCGCCGCCTGGCCTTTCAGGAAACCGGTTCGATGATTCCATTCACCACGCTACTCAACGATCCTGAAACAGGCGAGCCTGGCAGGATTATTGGCATGACGACGTACTGCAATATCAACGCCGATTTGCCGCGCCTAGAGATTGGCTACACCTGGAATGCGGCCAGCGTACAAGGAACCGGAACCAACCCGGACAGCAAAAAGCTCCTGCTTGAGCATGCCTTTGAAGTCCTGGGCTGCGTGGCGGTTGAATTCAACACACACTGGATGAATATGCAGTCCCGAACCGCTATTGCCCGGCTCGGCGCAAAACAGGACGGCGTCCTTCGCGCGCACCGCCGCATGCCCGATGGCTCCCTGCGTGACACCGTGGTGTTCTCCATCCTCGCTGGCGAATGGCCCCAGGTGCGCAACGGGCTTGACCTGCGGCTTAACAGGCAGCGGTGACCATGCACGCAACAAACGGAGAAGGTCCGCACTGGGAAGGTGCCGTCAACGCGCGCCTGCTCGCGGGGGATATCTACCGGATGGGCCGCAGCGAATGGCTGACCGAGCGTGGCTGGGATCAGGTTTATAACGACGGCGTGCGGACCGTTATCGATCTACGGAACCCCGCGGAGCGCAAGCGCAGGCCAAGCGACCCGGTGGTGGGCGAAGACGCGTTGGCGAGATTCGCCGTCGTGCATTCACCGACGGAAGATCCCGGAGATCCTCGCTACCAAGAACTTTTCCAGCCGTATATGAACCATCCGCGGCTGTATGCGGACATCCTCGAGCTGTTTCCGGCGCAGGTTGCCGAGGTGTTCAAGGAGTTGGCGGCTGCGCGTGGCAAGGTGGTGATCCATTGTTCGGCCGGGCGTGACCGAACCGGTTTGATTGCCACGTTATTGCTGTCGCTGTTGGGGCAGGCCGAGCGGGTCGCGGCGGAGGACGCGTTGGCTGCGCGAGGCATCAACGACTGGCATCTGGTGGCGCCGGTGAAGCATCCCTATGAACGCCATCTTGAAGGGGCAGAATTGGCTGACACTCTTCGGGGCCGGGGCGCTGCTGTGGAGGACTTTGTTGGCGGGATGGATGTCGGGGCATTCCTGCTGGCCAACGGTGTAAGTGTGGCGGAGATAGCTGCTGTTATTGCCCGAAGCCGAGCCTTAAGGGGTCCCAGCCTAGGTGATGGGGGTCATACTGAGGGTGCGGTCAATTAGGCGCAGGAGGAGAAACCCATGGCCAAGCTCAGCTACACAGCAATCACCTCGCTGGACGGCTACATCGAGGACAGTCAAGGAAACTTCGATTGGAGCATGCCAGATGAGGAAGTCCACAGCTTCGTCAACAACCTTGAACGCGGCATCGGGACCTATCTTCTGGGCCGCAAGCTCTATGACGTCATGAAGGTCTGGGATGAGCTGTATGACCAGCCCGATCATGCCCACGTTGTGCGCGAATACGCCACAATCTGGCACGCTCTGGACAAGGTGGTGTTTTCCGGCTCCCTGGAGCGGCCCAGCACCGAAAGGACCAGGATCGAGCGGACCTTTGACCCCGACATCATCCGCCAACTGAAGGCCGATTCCCGCGAAGATCTCTCGATTGGCGGCGCCAATATGGCGGCTCAGGCGTTGAAGGCCGGTCTGGTTGATGAGATCAACCTATTTGTTTCACCCATTATTGTCGGCGGTGGGAAACGGGCCCTTCCCGACGACTTCTCGACCATGCTGGAACTGGCAGAGGAGCGGCGCTTCGACAACGGCGTCGTTTATTTGCGATACATCGTGAAAAACAGCTGAGAACCCACGCAAAACAGGCGTCACAAACGCTTTTCGGAGCGGTGATTCTGGAAGCATGGACGGGGACGCAAGCGCTTCCGCGCTCCGCACCTTCAGCCCAGAAAGCAACCATGACCCAACAACTTTCCGCCGATGCCCACACGCTATGGTTCGATGCTCCCGCGCAGGAATTTACGCAAGCCCTGCCGCTGGGCAACGGCCGCCTGGGAGCCATGTGTTACGGCGGAATTAGGGGCGGGAAGATTCAGCTCAACGACGCAACGGCCTGGTCCGGGTCCCCAGGAAGTGAGGCGGCCAACGGGCCCGCGTTACTCGATGGCCCCGAGGTGATTGACCGTGCACGGCAGGCGTTGGCTGCCGGCGATCATGCGGCGGCCGAAGCGGAGCTGGCCACGGTGACTAGGGGGCACACGCAAAGTTACCTCCCGTTTGCCGATGTGCTGCTGGGCCTGGACTTTGGCGAGTCGGGTGAGCCGGGTGCCGATCCCGAAGATTACCGCCGTAGCCTGGACCTGCGCCGCGCCGTTCACGAACATGGCTACACCGTGGCCGGGCGGACCATCACCGAGCGTGCCTACGTTTCCGCGGCCCACCAGGTGCTGGTGTTGGACATCCAGGTGGCGGGTGGACGGCTGCCGAAGATCACGGTGTCGCTGGCGAGCCAGCTGCGCGTGGAGGCGTCGGACACTCAGCCCGGTTCATTGAGCCTGCGCCTGAGACTCCCCACGAGCGTCGCGCCCAACTATGCCAACCCGCCCACCGGTGTCCAATACGATCAACCCGGCCGTGACTCGATGCGCGGCGCCGTGGTGTTGCGCTGGGAGCATGATGGCACTGCCGCTGGCACGGGCGACGCCGGGACGTTGGCTGCCGCTGGGGTCTCCCGGATGCGTCTGGTGGTATCCACAGGTACCACCTTTGACGGCTTGGGGTTGCCGCTGAACTTGGACGAAAACGCCGCCATGGCACGGGCTACGTCCCTAGCCGAGGCGGCCTCGGCACTGAGCTCGGAGGAACTTTTCAGTGCCCATGTTGCCGCTCACGGGGAGCTATACAACCGTGCCGAACTAAATCTTGGAGAGCCTCATGGCGATCAGGCGCAGCCACTGAATCAGCGCCTGCTCCAGTGCCCGGGGGATCCTGCGCTCGCAGCATTGCTCTTCAACTACGGCCGCTACCTGCTGATCAGCAGCTCCCGGCCGGGTACGCTCCCCGGCAACCTGCAGGGCATCTGGAATGAATCCATGCAGCCGCCGTGGAGTTCCAACTACACCATCAACATCAACACCCAGATGAACTATTGGGCGGCTGAAGGCGCAAATCTGGCCGAATGCCATGAGCCGCTCTTTGATCTGCTGGAGGCACTCGCTGTTGCCGGGCGAGTCACCGCACGCACCGTCTACGGGCTCGATGGCTGGGTGGCCCACCACAATACGGACGCGTGGGCCTTCACCTCGCCGGTGGCCGGCGATACCTCGTGGTCGTTTTGGCCCATGGGCGGGGCCTGGTTGGCAATGCATCTTTGGGAGCATGTGCGCCACGGCGGGGGTAACGATTTCGCTGCTCAGCGCGCCTGGCCGGTCATCAAGGGAGCCAGCGAATTCGCCCTGGGGTGGCTGATCCCGCAGCCCGACGGTACGTTGGGCACCGCGCCATCCACCTCGCCGGAAAATCACTTCCGCACCGCAGAGGGTGTCATTGCGGCAGCAAGCCACAGTTCGACGGCTGACATCGCCATCATCGGAAGGCTCTTCCGGGCGGCACTTGAGTTGGCGCCGGCGGGGGAGCCCCTGGTGGCTCAGATTAGAAATGCCTTGGGGAGCCTTCCGGAGATTCCTGTGGCACACGATGGGACCGTTCAGGAATGGGCCGAACCCTTTGAGCAGCCCGAACCCACTCACAGGCACGTCTCTCACCTGTACTTTGCCTACCCCGGGGAGACGGAGCTTGGCCCCGAACTTGGTGCCGCCGTGTCAAAAACTCTCGATGCCCGTGGCGATGATTCCACGGGATGGTCGCTGGCGTGGAAGCTCGCCCTGCGCGCCCGGTTGAAGGACACCGACGCCGTAGACCGGCTGTTGCCGCTAATATTCAGGACGGCCGGTGAGCAGCACCGCCCCCATGCCGGCGGGCTGTACCCGAATATGTTTGCCGCCCATCCGCCGTTCCAGATCGACGGCAACTTTGGTTTCGTGGCCGGCGTTCTGGAGTGCCTCGTGCAGAGCCATGCCGGCCACATCGACCTGCTGCCGGCGGTGCCCAGTCTCTGGCCGGCGGGCATTGCCCGCGGACTCGTGGTGCGCCCCGGACTTGAATTGGATCTTCAGTGGTTGTCTGAGAGCCGGAAACAGGCTCTGGTTTCTGCCCGGCTCCGGGCCCGCACACCGGAGACGGCAGGAGAGGTGAAGCTCACGTGGGACGGGCGCACCGCCGCGGTGCACGTCAGTGAAACGGCCTGGACCGAGCTGGG
>JBKKBD010000109.1:0-6147 GCA_046714315.1 Specibacter sp. | reverse complement strand
GAACGGAGCTTCCCGAAGCCCTGTTCCCCCGAGGCAGTCCCCGCTGTACAGTCAGTGCTACGAACGCAAGGATGTCGCCAGCCTAGAGCTGGGAAACAAGACTGCCGAAGGGTTATTCATGAAATATATTGTGGGATACCGGCCTGACGAGCGCGGCGCCGATGCCGTTGCCCTTGCCGGAGTCATCGCCAGAACCCAGGGTGCGCAGCTGCATCTGGTCAATGTTATCCATGGCGGAAAAGCGGCCGATCCGGACACGGAAAAGCACGCCCTGGCCATGGTTCCGAAGGCTGTCAAAGCCACATTCTCCACTCGCATTGCCGAATCGTTCGTCCATGGCCTGATCGATGCAGCCAAGGAGGAACAGGCCGCGCTGATCGTGGTGGGAGCTGCCAGCAACGGGCTGTTCAAACGTTTCACGGTGGGATCCGTGGCTAACGGCCTGCTGCACGCGTCGCCGGTACCCGTGGCGCTGGCCCCACGCGGCTACAACCGCAAGGACAAGCTCACCCGGCTGACGGCCATGATTGGAACGCGGGAGGGCTGGCAGTCCGTGCTCGACATCGGAGCTACCGCCGCCGGGCGCCGTCACGTTCCGCTGCGGTTGGTTTCCGTCGTGGAACTGGACCAACTCGAGCAAAGCGATTTCAGTCTGGACAATGCCTTGAGTCCCGCACGGCAACATGTGAACACGGTGCTCGCCAAGGCGGCGGCTGACATGCCGGACACCAAGGTCACCGTCACGCTGGCCCACGGGCGCAATATCGAGGAAGCCATTGACGGGATCGGCTGGAAATCAGGGGAACTAGTCATCGTCGGTTCCAGCCGGCTGGCGGAGAACCGCAAAATCTTCCTCGGATCCACGGCCAATAAGATCTTGCGCGCACTGCCCGTACCCATGGTGGTGGTTCCCCGGGACTTCCAAAAGCAGGGGATCTAGCTTTCCAGGAACGCGTCGCTGAACAGAAGTTGCAGCCCCTCCGCCATGGTGGGATGAGCTATGACAGCATCACGCAGCCGCCGATAGGGGAGTTTTCCGAGCATGGCCATCTGAACCACGGCGATCACTTCGCTTGATTCGTGGCCCAGAAGCGAGACGCCCAGAATCTGGTCGCTGCCGCGTTCAACCACCGCCTGCCACAAACCGTCCAGCTGCCCCACCGTCCGGGCGCGGGGAATCGCAGAGACGGGCATCCGAGCCATGCGGATGTCATGTCCGGCCGCCCGGGCCTCAGCTTCAGAGAGACCAACACGGCCCAGCTCGGGGGTTGTGAAAACACAATAGGGAATGAGTCTGTCCCGGGTGCTCTGCAACGCTCCATCCGGGCCAGCGGCTAGGTTGGCCTTCAGAATCCGGAAATCGTTCCACGATGCGTGAGTGAACTGTGGCGTTCCCGCCACGTCGCCAGCTGCCCAGACGCTCTCCGCGGTGGTCCGCAGAAATTCATCGACACGCACCAGGCCCCGGTCTGCCAGTTCGACGCCGGCCTTCTCTAGTCCCAGCGCCGCAGTGACCGGCGTGCGCCCCACTGCTACCAAGATTTCCGCAGCGGCCAGCTGCGAACCGTCGGAGAGGGAAACAGTCACCTCATCCGTGGACCTCAGCACCGATTCGGCGGCGACACCCAAACGAACGGACACGCCGTCGGCCTCCAAGGCGGCCGCAACGGCCGCCGACATGTGGGCGTCCTCGCGCGGCAACAGGGCGGCTCCGCGCTGCACAACCGTCACGTCCACGCCCATAATGGCCAGCATGGAGGCAAACTCGCAGCCAATGTAGCCGCCGCCCATGATGACGATGCTCTCGGGGAGTTCGGCCAGCTCAAGGATGGTGGTGCTTGTTAAGGGTTGGGCGGCGCGTAGCCCGGGAATGTCAGGAACCTGCGGCACCATCCCGGTGTTTATAACAACGTTGGTGCCGCGCAGCGTCCGCCGGGTGCCGTCGTCGTCGGTCACCTCTACGGTGCGGGGGCCGGTGAACCTGGCCTCGCCAATCACCAAATCCATTCCGGAGGCCAGGAATGACTTGCGTTGGCCGGCCACCATGGTGCCGACCACCGTTTCCTTGCGGGCGCGCAGCAATCCGATCTCAATGGATGGGTTCTGGATGTCCACAATGCCAAACTCGGAGGCCCGGCGGGTCATGGCCAGCAGCCTCGCGCTGTTGACAAGGGTCTTCGTGGGAATGCAGGCGACATTGATGCACGTGCCGCCGATCATGCCACGCTCAACCATGGCAACCCGCTGGCCGGCGGCCGCCGAATCTATGGCCAGTGACTTGCCCGCCTTTCCTCCGCCGATCACCAGCAGGTCAAATTCCTCCGGAGTCATCAGCATTCCTCTCGTATGGATCTGTTGTTAGGCCTGAACCTGAATGGTTTTCCGCAACTTGGTGGTGCGCCGGTAGTTGACCAGCATGTCCACGATCAGGATACCGAGGGCCAACCAGACGATTGCGAATCCAATCCACCGTTCAAAGCTCATGTGCTCGCCCAGAAGATTGATGGCCACAAGGAACTGGATCAACGGGGTCATGAATTGAAGCAAGCCGATTCCCGTCATGGACAAGCGGCTGGCTGAGGCGCCAAAAAACAACAGCGGGACGGCAGTGACAATGCCAGCAGAGGCCATAAGCCAGAAGTGGCCGGGGCCCAGAGCCGTCAATGTGGCCTGCCCCAGGACTGTCACGACGACCATGGCGGCCAAGGCAAACGGGGTTAGGACTGCGGTTTCAATGCTCAGGCTCGTGATGGCGTCCACCTTTCCGCCCACACGGTTCTTCACGAATCCGTAGCTTCCGAAACTAGCGGCCAACACCAGTGCAATCCACGGCAACTTGCCATAGCTGAACGTCAAGACCACCACCGCCACAAAACCGATACCCACGGCTACCCACTGCAGGGGGCGGAGCTTCTCCTTCAGCACCAGGACCCCGATCAACACGGAAACCAGGGGATTGATGAAGTAGCCAAGAGAGGCCTCAATGGCGTTGCCACTGGTTACGGCAAAGACATAGGTCAACCAGTTAATGACAATCAAAAAACCGGCAATTGTCAGCGTCCCCATGATGCGACGGCTCTTGAACGCCGCCACCATTTTTCCCCAACCGCGGCTGACCGTAATGATCAGGGCACAGAAGATCAGCGACCAGACCACTCGGTTGGCAACAATTTCAATGCTGTTGGCCGGTAGGAGCAGCATGAAGTAGATGGGCATCATGCCCCACAGACCGTAGGCGCCAATGCCATAAAGTACGCCCGTCGCGGCTTCTGACCTTGCGGGCTTGGCGTTTTTTGGGTGGTTGGTGGGAATGCGGTCTGTCTTGGCTTGGATGGGAGTCACAATCCCCATAACAACACTCATGACCTTTATAGTCCACGGCCACTTGGCATTGATTGGACGTGGCGCCAGCCTAAGTGGCGTGCAGCCTAGAACACGTGCTGGACGTTTCCACTCAAAACAGGCGCATTATTGGCCCCATTGGATTGGAAGCCAAGGATTTTCACTGGGTTGCCTGTGGCGCTGATCGAAAGGTTGGACAGGGCGCAGCCAGTCAACAACCATTGGTTGGCCCCATGATTGTTGGCCTTGATGTTGGTGTACCAGAGGGTGTTGCCGGTGAACGTGGGCGGCAACAGGCCATCGACCACCACGCCTGAGCCCGGGTCGACGCTGGCGCCGCCAATCGGGAAGGCGGTGTTGGACGTCCACCGCGCTCCACCGCTCCCGTTACTGTGGTTTAGGGTGTTGCCGGAGAAGGCTCCGTGGTTCCAATTATCAGAGGTCTGGGCGCCGTAGGGGCTGGTTTTCGAATACGCATAGTACGCGCCGTAGCAGTTGACCACGATATTTGAGGTCACCGTTAGATTGCCCGAGCTGTTCCAGATGGCCAGACGGTTGGCGGTAAAAATGTTCTCGGACAGCGAGCAGTACTCGGCCCGATCGGTGAACGAAACCCCAAAGTAGCAACGAACAAAGTTGTTTCCCTGAATGTGGCCTCGGTAGGCGAAGTAGTCGTCCCCGGTGGAGCCAGTAACCACAACGCCGGCGCCCAACCAGAAATTGAAATCACAATCAGTGATGCGAAAACTCGTGCACCGGGTCAGCCTGATGGCCGTGTGAGCAAAATTTGCGGATTGATTCAGGGGATCCTCGGTGCGGCCCTGGAGGGTCAAACCCCGGATGGCGATGCCAGTTTTGGACGTTGCCGTGAAAGCCGCCATGGCATCCGATGCAACGCTGATGATTGCACCGTTGCCCTCGATCAAGGTGTTGTTGGGCAGCTCGACCGGCGCCATCAAGGTGTAACTGGCGCCGGCTACCAGTTGAACCTGAGGTGTGGCGGCCAGCGTCGCGGCCCAGTCGTCACTCGGACTCAGGACCGGCAGTGCCGAATCGCCTATGGCGGCCTGGGCTGCAGGAGGAAGGGTAACTGAGGCAAGGGCACCCAGGCCAGCAGCACCAGCTGTGGTCAGCAGGCCGCGCCGCCCCATGAAAGAAGTTGGACGTACCATGTAGGTTCTCCTAGAAAAAATCGATCGGCTATGTGGGCATTGCTTTAATGTGAGATACATTACACATTTAGGGTCGGCGTTGCGCGAGACCCGGCCGATTGTGACAGGCTTCCTCCTGTGGTCCGATCTAGGGAAATAGACTGGGAATGTAGCGCAAGATTGGCGCTTCGGTGTGCAACAGTTGATCCATTGATGTTGCGCTTCACAGTTCGGAAGGACTCATTTCTTGGCCACTCACCTCGCCCCTCGCCCGTTCCGCGTCGCCATTATTGGTTCTGGACCGGCTGGTGTCTACGCGGCCGATATCTTGACCAAGTCGCAGGAAGTTGCCGGTGGTGACGTTCACGTCAGCATTGACCTTTTTGAGTCCCAGCCAGCCCCGTATGGACTCATTCGGTACGGGGTCGCGCCTGACCACCCGCGGATCAAGGGCATCATGAACGCGCTCCATAAGGTGCTGGACCGCGGTGACATCCGCTTTTTCGGCAATGTCACCTACGGCAGAGACCTGACCCTGACCGATCTGCGCACCTTCTACGACGCCGTCATCTTTGCCACGGGTGCCACCAAGGACGCCGTGCTGAATCTTCCCGGAATCGAGTTGGATGGTTCCTACGGCGGTGCTGACTTCGTTTCCTGGTATGACGGGCACCCCGATGTTTCCCGCGAATGGCCGCTCCGTGCCAAGGAAATTGCTGTCATCGGAAATGGCAACGTTGCCTTGGATGTAGCACGCGTGTTGTCCAAGCATGCCGACGACCTTTTGAAGACCGAGATCCCAGACAACGTATACGCCGGCCTGTTGGAATCGCCGGTCACCGACGTGCATGTCTTCGGCCGCCGTGGGCCTGCCCAGGTCAAGTTCACACCTCTTGAACTGCGTGAGCTCTCTCACTCCCGCGATGTTGACATTGTGCTTTACGAGGAGGACTTCGACTTCGACGAGGCATCGGATCAGGCAATCAAGAGTAATAACCAGATCAAGACCATGGTTAATACGCTCACCAACTGGCTTGTTGAACAAGGCGACGAAGAAGGCGACGAGAGCGAAGACGGAAAAGGTCCGGCGTCGCGGCGCCTGCATCTGCATTTCCTCCACACTCCGGTGGAGATCACCGGAACGGATGGGCAAGTCTCCGGTATCCGTTTTGAACGCAATGAACTCGACGGCACAGGGAACGCCCGTGGTACCGGGGAATTCATCGACTACCCGGTACAGGCTGTGTACCGGGCGGTGGGCTACCTTGGTTCCGAACTCCCCGAGATTGACTTTGATCCCCGACGCGGTGTCATCCCGAACGACGGCGGGCGCGTCTTGGATGCCAATGGCGAGCAGGTGCCAGGCCTCTATGCGACGGGTTGGATCAAGCGCGGGCCCGTTGGCCTCATTGGCCATACCAAGGGTGATGCCCTGGAAACCATTGGCTGCCTGCTGGAGGACAGGATCGACCTGCCCGTCGCCGCACGGCCTGACGAAGCGGAAGTCGTGGAGCTGTTGGAGTCCCGCGGTGTTGAATTCACAACGTGGGAAGGATGGAACAAACTCGACGCCCATGAAAAATATTTGGGCGAAAGCTACGTCCCGGCGGCCGGCGTCGATGTAATTCGGGAGCGCATCAAGGTCGTTGACCGC
>JBKKBD010000108.1:0-40632 GCA_046714315.1 Specibacter sp. | reverse complement strand
ATCAATACCGGAACAAACGCGGCGGCAAACCGCGGACATTCCAGTGCGGGCGTAGCTCAATGGTAGAGCGCTAGCTTCCCAAGCTCGATACGCGGGTTCGATTCCCGTCGCCCGCTCATTGTGATGTTTCGGGACATCGTTCTCACTTGATGTGGGGACAAAATAGTTACACCTCGGTCTTCGGACCGGGGTGTTTCTTTTTTGCCGTCAGGCGTGTGGGGTGACGCCCCGGCGGCATGGAATCAGACCCGTCATAGCTGGTGATACGGCCCTGGGTCACACCGTCTTGCCCAGGAACATCCCCTTGCCATGAGGCACTTGCACGGGTACTGGTTCATGGCGATTGCGCTTCATCGCCGATCGAAAATGGTGGGAACCGTGTCTCGAGACATCAGGGAAGGTTCACCGGGGAACTATGTCCTGAGATCACACGCCGTCGCCCGCTCTGCGTGACTGTTGCCCCTGCGTATTAACTCAGGGGCAACAGTTCTTTAACTCCCGGTGCGTGTAGGGTCAGGCCATGGGGTCATTTTGGCCTCACCTTTAGGGAGCTGACATGGGCGACAAATCACCACGGCAAACCGCATCGAAGAAATCCAGCAAATCCATCAAGGAAAAGCGCGCTGATAAGCGCTCCGGCGAAACCACGGCACCGATCGCGGACAAACCCATGCCAGCAAAGAAGAAATGAGCCCCGAAACTACCGGGCTGCGTCTAGGCGTTCTAGGAAAATCACGCAAGCCTGATGAACGCCGCGCCCCCATCCACCCGGACCATTTCTCCCGCATGGAAGAGGACATCCTTTCCCGGCTCATTGTCGAAGAGGGCTACGGCGACCGCTTTGGAATGTCCGACGACGTTCTGGCCACCTTGGTGGGCAAGGTTGCCACCCGCGAGGAGCTCATTGCCGAGGCCGACGTTGTCCTGCTACCCAAACCGCAGGCCTCTGACCTGGCCGATCTTAGGGACGGGCAGATCCTCTGGGGTTGGCCCCACTGTGTGCAGGACCGGGCCATTACCCAACTGGCGATCGATAAGAAGCTAACGCTCATTGCCTTTGAAGCCATGAACCACTGGGCCTCCGACGGTGGCTTTGGGCTTCACGTGTTCCACAAGAACAATGAGATTGCCGGTTACTCCTCTGTTATGCATTCGTTGACCCTGACGGGTTCAACGGGTGATTACGGACGGCGACTCAAGGCAGTTGTCATTGGTTTTGGCGCCACAGCACGTGGTGCCGTCACAGCCTTGAAGGCCCTTGGCATCCACGACGTGCAGGTCCTAACGAGCCGCAACGTTGCAGCCGTGGCAGCTCCAATCCACTCGGCCGAGATGGTGCAGTTTGATTTTGCGCCCGAGGCCCCATACACGGGTTTTGTCATGGTCGAGGATGGTGATGTGCCGTTGAGTGTGTTCCTCGCCGAGGCGGACATCGTGGTCAATTGCACCTTGCAGGATCCCAACGATCCAATGACCTATCTGGCGGAGGCTGACCTTGACGCGTTCCGGCCCGGCAGCCTGATCGTTGACGTTTCCTGCGACGAAGGAATGGGCTTCAGTTGGGCCCGCAGCACCACGTTCGCCGATCCCATGTTTACGGTGGGGAACCATATCAACTACTACGCGGTTGATCACAGTCCCAGCTACTTGTGGAACTCGGCCACGTGGGAAATCAGTGAAGCCTTGTTGCCGTTCGTTGACACGGTCCTAGCTGGCCGGGAGGCTTGGACGGAGTCGGAGCCCATTGCGCGCGCCATTGAAATTTCCGACGGCGTGATCGTCAACCCGGCCATCCTTGAGTTCCAGGGGCGCAAGGACAGCTACCCGCATCTTCCGTTGACCGACGGATAAACGCCAGTATTAGCGGTATCGGCGCACCACCGGGCACTCAAAAGGATCCGCAGCCGATAGGCCCACCCGGTTAAGATAACGCACCACGTGGGCATATGACTGGAACAATCCGGTTTCGGTGAAAATGATCCCGTTGTTCTCACATGTCTGACGGACCAAGGCATTGGCGCGGCGCAGTTCCGGCCGCGCCATGTCTGGGAACAGATGATGTTCAACCTGGTGGTTCAACCCGCCCATGAGTGTGTCGATAAAGAACCCACCACGAATATTGCGGCTTGTCACCACCTGGCGGGTCAGAAAATCCACCCGGCTGCCCGCTTCCAGGACCGGCATGCCTTTGTGGTTCGGCGCAAAAGAGGCGCCCATGTAAAAACCAAACACGCCCATCTGCACGCCAACAAAGGCCAGTGCCATGCCCCATGGCAGCATCACGAACAACACCGTCAGGTAGCTGCCAAAGCGCAGGATTAGCAGCCCAATCTCCAAGAACCGGTACCTCACGCCGCGCCGACCAAACAACGTTTTGGCCGAGTCGAGGACAAGGCTCAAACCCAAGAAGAGAATGAGCGGAAACAACAGCGTGCCTTGGTGGCGGGTAATGGCGGCCGCGAACCCGTGTTTTGTGGCTGCGCCTTCTTCATGGAACGCCACGATTCCAGTGTGGATGTCCGGATCCTTGTCCTTGACGTTGGGATTTTGGTGGTGTGCGGTGTGTTTCTTGACCCACATGGCGTAGCTCATGCCCACCAGCAGCGGGCCAAGGATCCGCGCTGTCCAGTCGTTGGCGCGGCCCGAGGAAAACACTTGGTGATGGGCTGCCTCGTGGGCCAGAAACGCGAATTGGGTGAATACCAGCCCGAGGACGGCGGCGATCAGGAGCTGAAACCAGGTCTGTCCCAGCAACACGAACCCCGTTCCGGCGGCACCAAGAATCAGCAGCAGAACTGCAAAGACGAGTACATAAAATGTCCGACGGCGGCGCATCAGCCCCGCTGCACGCACAGTCTTCAGCAGCCCGGCATAGCTTTCAACAAGGGGATTGGCTTGGTGTCCCATGGTCCCACCGTCTTGTCAGGGTCGACCGTCAAGCCGGCAAAGGTACCCGAAAAGAAGCTTTCGTACGTTAACTTTAGTCCTTGCAGGGGCAGAAAGCTCCAGCAAGGCCAACTGCTCACCCCACCTTGGCCACAATGAAAACCGGGCGGCGGGCGCTGCGTAGATTCATCTGCAGCGTCAACTGCCCGCGCTTTGCTAACACCAAGCCAATCACGACGGCGGCGAGCAACGGCATGCCGCCAGCAAGCACCATCGCCCATTGGACGCCCCACGTCTCGGCCAACCAACCCATCAGCGGTCCACCCACGGCCTGGCCACCCAGTAGCACCATGACATAGAGGCTCATGACGCGCCCCCGGATGGAAACATTGGTTGACATCTGCACCAGCTGATTGGCGCTGGTAAGGAAGAGCAGTGAGGCGAATCCAGCCACGACCATGACCACGCCGAAGGTAACCATATTGGGAGCCGCCGAGGCAATGATCAGCAGCACACCATAGGCGCCAGCTGCCGTCATGACTCCCCGCAGCCGCAACGTTGCAACCCTGGTCGAGGCCAGTGCACCACCCAGTGCACCGAGCGCAACGAGCGTATTCAGCAACCCGTATCCTCCGGCACCGACGTCGAACACGTTGTTGGCGTAGGCGGCCATCAACACGGCCAGGCTGAGGCCGAACACAGCAAAGACCGCAGCCATGACGGCTGGCCAGAAGATGGTGGGCTTGCCCAACGCATACCGAACACCCTCCATGAGCTGGCCTTTGGCACGCTTCACCGGCGGCATCGTCACCAGCTCCGAGGAACGGATCATCGTCAGTGAGAGCACGGTGATGGCGCAGGCAAGTGCGTTGGCCGCGAAAGCCCACCCGCCACCTACGGCCATGATCAGGACGCCGCTGATAGCGGGGCCGATCATTCCACCCAATTGGAAAATTGATGAGTTCAGGCTGATCGCGTTGCGAAGTTGAGTGGGCCCCACCAATTCGTTGACGAACACTTGGCGGGCTGGCTGATCTGCCACCACAACGAGCCCCAGGATGAAGGCAATGACGTAGATGTGCCACACCTCGAGGTGTCCGGTCAGCGCCAGCACGGCCATAAGGGTCGCCAGCACAGCCGCCGAACCCTGGCTGATCATAAGGATGAGCCGCTTTGAGTACCTGTCGGCGAGGATTCCACCCAGCGGCATCAAGACGAGGGAAGGTACGAACTGCATGAAAACGGTAATGCCGACGGCGGTGACGGAGCCGGAAAGTTCCAACACCATCCAGTCCTGTGCCACTCGCTGCATCCATACGGCGATTACGGCCACGATGTTTGCGGAAGCGAAAATGCGGTAGTTGCGGATCTTGAGCGAGGAAAAGGTCTGACTCCACGGCGGACGTGTTGTCACTAGGTTGATGGGTGCGGTCAGGGCAGCATTCACAGGTGCTGATGGGGGCGTCAACGCGGTCATCCTGGGTTTGGTGGGGTGGATAGGGTCTACCTTTTCAACCCTAGGCTGAGCCGCCTTATGCGGAAATAGTATGGTGCTTATAAGTACTATTGAGATTCGTAATACTTCCAGGGAGTCACCCCATGTCAGATGCCCCGATTTTTGATCCGATCCAGCTCAAGAGTTTCCTGGCCGTCGCCGAAACCCGCAATTTCACCCGTGCGGCCGAGCGCTTGGGCATTAGCCAGCCAACCGTCAGCCAGCATGTTCGCAAGTTGGAGCAGTCCGCCGGGCGCATCTTGGTCACCCGCGACACCCGTGAGGTGCAACTGACGGACAACGGCGATGCCATGGCCGGATTTGCCCGCACCATTCTTGCCGCCAACGATCTTGCGACGCGCTATTTCTCTGGTGCCGCCATGCGCGGGCGCCTTCGTTTTGGCACGGCGGATGACCTGGCCATCACGGGCCTGCCCCGGATCCTGCGCGAGTTCCGTCAGCTCTACCCACAGATCAACTTGGAACTCACCGTCAGCCAGAGCGATCATCTGCACCGCCGCCTCAAGGCTGGCGCCTTGGATCTGGTGTTCGTGAAATGGGTGTCCGGCGCACAGGAGGGCGAAGTTGTTAAAACGGACACCTTTGCCTGGGTGGGGCTGGAGCAAACCGTCCTAGAGCCGGGAGCTCCCGTTCCCGTTATTGCTTATCCCGCACCGAGCCTGAGCCGCAAACTTGCCCTGGACGCATTGGAGGACGCCGGGCGCACATGGCGCGTCACGTGCACAACCAAGCAGATCAGCGGGGTTCTCGCGGCGCTTCGGGCGGGCATCGGGATAGCTGTCATGCCGACGTCGCTGGTTCCAGAGGACCTGAAGGTCATCACCAAGCGCTTTGACCTGCCGCCGGTGGGTGATGTGGACTTCACCCTCATCCGCAATCCGTTGGCGAACACCGAGGTGGTGGACGCTCTGACCCGGGCCATCATGGGCCGGAAATTGACACCGGTGGGCAGGCGATAAGTACCGCGGAGATCCGGTTCACAGTTTGCTCTTGACCCGGCAGCGGTAGACTTGTCCCGTTATGATCCGAACAATATTCAAATCCAAGATTCACCGCGCAACTGTCACCCACGCCGACCTTAATTACGTTGGCTCCGTGACAGTGGACGCCGATCTGCTGGACGCTGCCGACATTCTCCCCGGTGAACTAGTTTCTATTGTGGACATCACCAACGGTGCCCGCCTCGAGACCTACACGATTCCCGGCGAGCGCGGCTCCGGCGTCATTGGCATCAACGGCGCAGCCGCCCACCTGGTGGGTGTTGGCGACCTCGTCATCTTGATGACTTACGCCCAAATGACCACGGCCGAGGCCCTGGACTTTGTTCCCACGGTTGTCCACGTCGATGCGGGAAACAGGATCGTCCACCTAGGCAGCGATCCGGCCGAGGCCGTCACCGAGGGCCTGCTGCGTCCGGCACTGGCTCAGACTCCCTGATTCCCAGTCACATTTAACGCTGTTTTCTTGGCATGGGCTTTTCCTGCTTAGGCTGGTGACGTGCCAACACCAAAAAACTCTGCCGTGACTCCCCCGTGCTAGCCGTCATCGAGGGGTTCTCGGTCGTTTGGCTCGTGATCCTTGTGGGCTGGTTTGTCGGCCGACAAAAAGTCCTTGGTGAGAACGCACAGCTGGTACTGAGCCGGCTGTCCTTCTTTGTGGCCAGCCCGGCCTTGCTCGTGGAAACCTTGTCCCGGGCTGAACTGAAAAGCGTTTTTGCCGGGCCGTTGCTCGTGGCCGCGGCCGGTGCGTTGATTACCAGCGGCATCTACCTCGTGATCGTCAGGTTCTGGCTGAAGCGCCAGCTCGGCGAATCCCTGGTCTCGGCCATGTCGTCGTCAACGGCCAACGCGGCCAACCTTGGTATCCCCATCGCCGCTTATGTTTTGGGCGATGCCGCCTTGATTGCCCCTGTCCTGGTTTTCCAGCTGGCCTTCTACACCCCCTGCTATTTAATGCTGCTGGACAGCATCACCAGCGGCCACCGGGCCACACCCGGACGCGTCCTGGTGCAGATCGTGCGTAATCCGATGATCGTGGGCACGGCGGTTGGCCTCGTGTTGGCCGCCACCGGCTGGCAGCTACCCAACCTCGTGGCCGAACCTCTGCATCTCGTCGCTGGTGCCGCCATTCCAGCCATCCTGATCGCTTTCGGCATGTCGCTGGGCACCACCAAGCCACTCTCGGCCGAGGATGGCAGGCGCCCGGACATCCTGCTGAGCACCTCCTTCAAGCTGATCCTGCACCCGTTCGTCGCTTTCCTGTTGGGGCACTTTGCCCTCGGGATGAGCGGGGCTGCCCTGTTCGCCGTCGTGGTTGCCGCAGCGCTGCCAACGGCGCAAAACGTGTACGTCACAAGCCAGCGCTACCAGGTGGGTGTGGCCGTGGCCAAGGACACCGTGCTCCTGACTACCATCCTGGCCATTCCGGCCATGTTCGCCGTAGCGTTCCTGCTGGGCTGAGCTGCGTACACGCCGCAATCAAGTGGCGTAATACGGCGCGCAGAATGTGGCTCGCGGTACGCTTTCGTCATGGCTACCAAAACACCATCAGAGTTGATTGCCGCCATTGCGGCCGGCTACACGTTCAGCGGTTCCTCCATTGCGCTTGGCGCAGCCATGGCGGACGGTGCAGTCCACCCGGAGGCGCAGGTTTCCCTGCCGCTGGCCATGATGAACAGGCATGGCCTCGTGGCCGGAGCAACCGGAACCGGTAAAACCGTCACCCTGCACATGATCGCCGAGCAACTTTCCACCGCCGGGGTACCGGTCTTCATGGCCGACATCAAGGGCGACCTTACCGGTTTGGCCACCGCAGCGGAGGGCAGCGAGAAACTCACCGCCCGGACCCAGGCGCTCGGCCAGCAGTGGGAATCCAAGGCCTTCCCCGTGGAGTTCCTCGCACTGGGCGGCAACGGCAATGGCGTCCCAGTCAGGGCTACCATCACCTCCTTCGGACCCATCCTGCTGGCCCGCGTGCTTGACCTGAATGAAACACAGGAATCCAGCCTCCAGTTGGTTTTCCACTACGCGGACACCAAGGGCCTGGACCTCTACGACCTGAAGGACTTGCGCGCCGTTATCCAGTTCCTCTCCTCCGATGAGGGCAAGGCCGATCTGGAAGAGCTCGGCGGGCTATCCAAGGCCACGGCCGGAGTCATCCTGCGTAACCTGATCACCCTGGATGCCCAGGGCATGGGTGAGTTCTTTGGCATGCCGGAGTTCGACACCGCCGAGCTGCTGCGCACAGCCCCCGACGGCCGCGGCGTCATCACTTGCCTGGAACTGCCCAGCATCCAGGACAAGCCGCTCCTGTTCTCGACGTTCCTCATGTGGCTGTTGGCGGACTTGTTCCGCGACCTGCCCGAGGTTGGCGACGTCGACAAGCCCAAGTTGGTGTTCTTCTTCGACGAGGCCCACCTGCTCTTCAATGGTGCCAGCAAGGCATTCCTGACGGCCATCACCCAGACAGTCCGCCTCATCCGATCCAAGGGCGTTGGCATCTTCTTTGTCACCCAGACCCCCAAGGACGTGCCGGCGGATGTGCTGGCCCAGCTCGCCAACCGTATTCAGCATGCCCTGCGGGCGTTCACCCCCGACGATGCCAAGGCGCTCAAGGCCACCGTCTCCACCTTCCCCACGAGCGACTACGATCTCGAGGAAGTGCTCACGAGCGCCGGGATTGGCGAGGCCGTGGTGACGGTCATGAATGAGAACGGTTCCCCCACCCCTGTGGCCCTGACCCGGCTGCGCGCCCCCGGTTCGGTCATGGGACCCAGCTCGGAGGACGCCGTCAAGGCCGTCATCTCCGCTTCAGCCCTGCTGCCCACATATGGCACGGCAGTTGACCCGGTCTCCGCATTCGAAAAACTCCAGACTCCCGCCCCTGCCGCCAGTACCGGTCCGGCCGTGGGCAGTCCGCTTCCGCCACCGCCGCCCGTTGAGCTTCCGGCTCCCGCGAACGACGGCGGCGGCGTCGCCTCGGACGTCATCGGCGCCTTGGGCGGTGCTTTGGGCGGCGGACTGAAAAGCATGGTCCGCTCCATGGGCACCTCCTTGGGCCGGAACCTGATGCGCGACCTGTTCGGCACGGCGTCGCGGAAACGCCGACGCTGACCCCGGCCAAGGTGATGATGCAATGAGAAATGACCTGGCACCCCCGATTCAGGCCGTGGACCCCGATGCCGGTACAGTGGACGGCGTGAACAACGGGACCCAACTCATCAAGATCGCCGCGGCATGGCTCATGATCTTCATGCTGGGCATCGCCGCTGCCATTGTGACCATCACGGTCGTCAACACCGAGAAGTTCGGTCCGGATAGCACCGTATCGAACTACTTGGACGCGCTCAAGGAAGGCGACGGCGCCAAAGCCATGGGGCTTTTGCGCGCCGAGGTCCCAGCGGCCAACGCCGCAGCCTTGGACGGGGCCGCACTGGCGTTGTCCCAGGAGAAGCTCAGTGATGTCAGCATTGCCGAACCCACCGATGCTCCGGATGGCCACAAACTCGTCAAGGTCACGTACCTGATTGACGGAACGGCACAGAGTACCGATTTCCGCCTGACCCCAGGTCCCAAGCGATGGTTGTTCTTCGACAGCTGGGACATGGTCCCCTCGAAGTTGCCCACCATCACGGCATCTGTGGTCAACGCCAATCAGGCCAGCATCAACGGTGCCACGGCCAACATGCCCGACGGCAAGAACTCTTTTGCCGTGTTCTACCCGGGCAGCTACGAGCTGGAGTACCGCTCCGAACTCTTCGCTGCCCCGCCCGTGACACGCAACGTGAGCGGACCGGCCCAGCCGGTTCCCGCCGTCGGACTTGCCACCGGGCCCACCAGCGATCTGTTGTCCCAGGTGGATGGAACCATTCATAAATACCTGGACACCTGCGCCAAGCAGGCCGTGCTGATGCCCACGGGCTGCCCCATGAGCGCGGCCACCAACAACCGCGTGACCTCCGCCGTAAAATGGGCTGTGGTGGAGTACCCTGACATCACCATTTCACCCTACGGTGGCCAATGGATTTTGGCGCCGCTGAGCGTGAAGGCCCAGGTGAGCTACAAGGAGCAGGATCTCTTCAGCGGACTTGTCGACGAGGTGAAGAACGCTGAGGACTTTGGCTTTACGGCCAAGCTGACCATCTCGGGAACCACCGTTTCGGTGACCCCCGTGGTCAGCTACTAGCTGCAGGCACAAAGAGAGGCCCCCCCGATATTTACGGCGGGCCGCACTTGGTGTGCGTCTAGACTCCGCGCAGATCCAGCGCGAGCTCGGTCGCGCCGTCGGCGGTGACAGTCACCGGGATGCCCCAGTCCTGCTGGTATAGGTGGCACGCAGCGTGATCCGGGATCTCGCCGTTGGCGTCCTCCGGGCCGTCACAGGCTGCCGCACGGGCCGTCAGGTGCAGGACACCCTCGGGCACATCAGCGTTCAAGACAAGGGTCCGTGAGAGACCAATGGAGGTTCCCTCGCCGCTGATCAGCAACTCCGGCGGGGTCGAGGAGACTTTCAGCTGGGTGGGATCGCCCCACCGGTCATCGAGTTTCTGCCCTGTAGGCGCCGAGAAGTTGATGGTAACGGCCAGCTCGCCCGGCGCAACGGGTGTCTTGGGGCGCTGTGTCTGGACGGCGCCTTCATCCACCTGGAGGGCGTTCTTGGGCAGGGGCAGCCGTACCAGCTGATGCTTGTTGGCCTCGACCACAATCAGCAGCGGCACCTCGCCGGACTCATCCAGCAAGACATCACTGGGCTCTGCCAGGCCACGGGCCAGTGTGCTGACCGTTTTGGTGGCGGGGTCATAGCGGCGGACAGCACCGTTGTAGGTGTCAGCCACGGCAACCGAGCCATCGGGCAGGACAGCAACACCCAGCGGGTGCTGCAAGCGTGCCTGGCCGGCCTCGCCGTCGCGGAAGCCGAAGTCAAAGAGGCCTTCGCCGATGGCCGTCTCGACACTTACCGCGCCATCGTCTGCGAACGTGAGCACACGCAGGGCAGAGGTTTCCGAATCGGCAACCCAAATGTTGCCCTTGGCGTCTTCGGTCAGGCCGGAGGGCTGGGCAAACCACGCCTGCTCGGCCGGGCCATCCAAAAGGCCTTCCAAGCCATTGCCTGCAACAACGGTCATGGCACCATTGACGGGCTCAAAGCTGAAGATCTGGTGGGTACCTGCCATGGCGATCAGGACCGAGTTGAGCTTCGAGGAATAGGCAACATCCCACGGCGAGGACAGCGCCACCTCGAGTGGAGAAGAGCCAAGATCGCTCTCGGAGGCGGATGCGCCGTCGTCCGTTACGCGGGCCGGGCCCGCATCCAGCAGACGCTGGACCCCGTTGCCGGCCAGTGTGCGCACCGCCCCCGTTGCCAGCGTGATGCCGCGCAGGCGGTGGTTGACCGAGTCAGCCACGACGACGTCGTACCCGGCCGCCGCCGCCAACTCTGCTGGGAGCAGTGCCAGGCCCTGGGGCTCGTTGAACTGTGCATCTTCGGTGGTGCCGTCGAGGAAGCCCTTGGTGCCGGATCCGATGGTGCGGATGACAGTTGTCAGGTCCGGGCCCATCTCTACGAGGCGGTGGTGGCCCGTGTCCGAGACGAGGAAGTTGCCACCGGACAGCGGCAGGACCTTGCCGGGGAATCGCAGGTCCCGGGAGACCGCTTCGGGCGCAACGTAAGGGCCATCGCCGCGGTGCAGCGTGCCCTTGGCCTCGTGCTCGGCGATGAGTTCGGGAATGAAGGAGGCCAGACCGGCCGCGTGTCCCTCTCCGGAAAGGTGGGAGACGATGTAGCCTTCGGGGTCAATGACCACCAGGGTGGGCCAGGCGCGGGCCGAGTAAGCCTGCCAGGTAATCAGTTCGGGGTCATCCAGAACGGGGTGGTGAATATCGTAACGCTCAACGGCGGCGGCCAAGGCTACGGGATCGGCCTCGTGCTCAAACTTGGGCGAGTGCACGCCAACCGTGACCAGGACGTCGCGGTATTCCTCTTCCAAGGGGCGCAGCTCGTCCAAGACATGCAGGCAGTTGATGCAGCAGAACGTCCAGAAATCCAGGATGACGATCTTGCCGCGCAGCTTTTCCAAGTTCAGCTCGGCGCCGCCGGTATTCAGCCAACCGCGGCCCTCAAGTTCGGATGCCCTGATGCGGACGGGGCTTGTTTTCGTAGAGGAATCCACTAGTTCGCTTCTCCTTGCGTAGCGTCCGGAGTATCCGGCCCGCCGATCTCGGTGCTGGTCTTGGTGCTGGTGACGCCTGCGTTGCCTTGGTTGCCTGTGTTGCCCTCAACGACGGGGGCACCCGAGGTGGGCTGGCCGGCGTCGAGCTTGTCCTTGGACCTGGGACTGCGCGGCAGGGCCGGGCCACGGTTGGATACGGTGGCGTCGCGCTGAGCAAGTTGGGCAAACATGTCATTGTAAGCGCCCAACTCGGCTTCCTTATTCCTGTCCGCCGCCCTGTCCTTGCGTTTGGTCTCCCTGGCATCGGATTTGGACCACATATACGCCACACCCATGGCAATGGCCAACGTGGGCACCTCACCCACACCCCACGCGATGCCACCGGCCGTTTGCTGGTCAACCAAGGCACCATCACCCCAGGGGCGGCCCATGTTGCCAAAGTATTCTCCGGAGAGCAGGGACGTGGCCATCATGAGTGAGACGCCAAAGAACGCATGGAACGCCATGGTGGCCAGCAGGAGCAGCAGCCGCAGGGGGTAGGGCGCACGTCTGGGAAGCGGGTCTGCGCCAATCATGCTCTGCACAAAAATGTACCCGGTCAGGCTGAAGTGCACGATCATGAGCTCGTGGCCCACGTGGTAGGTCATGGCCAGTTTGAACGCCGGCGTGTAGTAGAACAGGATCAGGCTGCCGGAGAAGTTGGCTGCGGCAAACAACGGGTGCGTGATGAGCTTGGAGTACCTCGAGTGCACCAACACCAGAATCCATTCGCGGATGCCGCGTGAACCGTCCCCGCGTGGCGTCAGTGCCTGCAGGGCCAGCGAGACGGGCGATCCCAGGGCCAGGAACAGCGGGGCGATGACCATCAGGGCCATATGTTCAACCATGTGCGCGCTAAACAGCACCGCGCCATAGACCGCCGTACCACCGGAGGTGATGTAGACAAGGGCCAGAAGCCCCGTGAACCAGGAAATACTCCGCAGCACCGACCACTTGTCGCCACGCTTGCGCAGTTTTACGATTCCGGAGATGTAGGCAGCGGTAGCAAGGATGGCGAACGCCACCCACAGCCAGTCCATACGCCATTCGGTGAACCAGCGCGAAAATTCCAGCTCCGGCGGCAACGGGTAGCCGGTCAGAATCTCGGCGGGGCTCAGTGACTCCTGGACCAACTCACGCGACTGCGGCGGGGCGGAACGGCTCAGGCCAACAGCAAGGCCGCTGACAACGCCCATGATCAACAGCTCAACGAAGATCAGTTGCCAGAGCAGGCGGCGAGTGTTGCTGGTGCCGCCGGTCTTTGCACCTTTACCGCCCGCAAGACGCGGGATGATCCACTCGCGGTGCATGTAGCCGATTACGCCGAGCGCAGCGGTGGCCGCAAACTTGGCCAGAATCAGCTGGCCGTAGGAGGAGTAGAAAAGATCGTGCCAATTGGTGATGCGAATAGCGGCGTTGACAACGCCCGATCCGGTCACGGCCGCAAAGGCAAAGATGGCCAGTGCGGAGAATCGCTTGAGTGTTTGCGCCGTGATCTTGCCGAGCACTCCGGAAACCACTACCAGTGCGATGATGCCGCCAACCCACAGCGACGCGCCCGTGACGTGCAGGAACAGCGAGTTCACGGCACCCGCGTGATCGGCACTGGATGCCGAGTGACCGATCAAGGCCTGCGGCACGAAGCTCAGCAGGGCCAGGACAAGGGGAACCGCCAGTGCGCTGATATTGCGCAGGCCAATCACCAATGTGGTGACAACGGCGGCAAGGATGGTGATCATCAACCAGGCCTGACCTACCGGCAGATCCGTCATGAAGAACACCAACATGTTGGAGTACTCGGAGGTGCCAGCCAGTGGCAGCCCAGAAATGCTGGAGTACGTCAGAACCAGAACAGCGATGGCGGACATGGTCCAAATCCCACCGGCAACCATGGCCAGCGTCATGGCCCTCGCAAAGGCTGGGTGTTCCGGGGCGTTGGCAGGCTGTGCGGATTTCGCTTTTCCCGAGTGCGGCCGGTGGGCCTTGCGGTCCTTGGGTAGGATCACGACGGCAAACACGAGGGCACCGATAACGGCAGAAAGTGCCAGATTGTGGATGGTGGTGGCCACGGGCAGGCCCCAGCGCGTGAACGATCCGGGATCGGCCAGCTGCGCTACTGCTGTGGCGCCTGTCCACAGCAAAGCAAGGACGACGGCGGCCACTGCGGCTGCCAGTCCCAACCACCACCAGCGGCTTCGAATGCCGTCGGCGAACGTGCCCCCATCAGAGTTGGGTGCAGCACGGACTGTGGTGGCGGGGGGAGAGTCTACGGGTGGCACTTCTCCATTGTCCTGCACCCGGTGAACATCGGGCGAATCAGGAAGTTCTCAGGAATGCGCCACGGCGAAGCGGCGGCCACCCCGGGAAGCCAGACCGGTGCTAAAAAGTGTTCTTAAAAGAGTGAAGGCGGCCGGCAAAATGCCGACCGCCTTCACATGCGTCAGAGAAGAATTACTTCTTGACAGCAGCCTTCAGCTTGGAGCCAGCGGAAAGCTTCACGCTGTGGCCTGCTGCGATCTGGATGGTCTCGCCGGTCTGGGGGTTGCGGCCGGTGCGAGCTGCACGGTCAGTGCGCTCGATGGAGAGCCAGCCCGGGATGGTGATCTTTTCGCCGGCTGCAACGGAGCTCTCGAATACCGAGAAGAGAGCATCCAGAACGCCGTTTACTGCAGTCTGGCTGGTCTCAGCCTTTGCAGCAACTTCAGCAACCAATTCGCTACGGTTCTTTGCCATGTTTGTCCTCCTGGACGATCAAGTTAATCCAATTCCACGCGGTTGCGTGTCAACCACTGCTAGCGAACTTACCAGCAATTCCGCGTGATTCCGGTAAATTTCGGTGTTTTCCAGCGATTTCCACGGTAAATTCCCCGGATTCTAGGGAGATTTCGCTCTCAGCCAAGTCTTCCGGGGACTTTTGGGTGCATTCTGGCGCCGCTAAAGGACCGCAAGTTCGCGAAGACGGGGCGAACCCGCGAACCGCCCCACAAGAAACGCCGTCTTCGCGGGTTCGCCCCGTCTTCGTCGTTGGAATGCGCATACGGGCGGCAAAAGGGCAACAAAAAGGGCGACAACCCGAAGGTTGCCGCCCTAATTACAGCTGAAAATCAGTGATTACCAGCTGGACTTCTTGATACCGGGCAGTTCGCCAGCGTGTGCCATCTTGCGGAAGCGAACACGGGAGATGCCGAACTTCTGGAGCGTTCCACGCGGACGGCCATCGATGGCGTCGCGGTTACGAACGCGTACCGGTGAGGCGTTGCGGGGGAGCTTCTGCAGACCCAAACGGGCTGCTTCTTTCTCTTCCGGAGTGGAGGCCGGGTTAACGAGGGCCTTCTTCAGGGCGAGACGCTTCTCGGCGTAACGCTCGACGATGACCTTGCGCTGCTCGTTCTTAGCGATCATGGACTTCTTAGCCATAGTCTTAGCGCTCCTCTCGGAATTCAACGTGCTGACGGATCTTGGGATCGTACTTTTTCAGAACCAAACGGTCCGGAGTGTTACGACGGTTCTTGCGGGTCACGTAAGTGAACCCGGTGCCCGCCGTGCTCTTCAGCTTGATGATCGGACGAACGTCCTTGTCTTTTGCCATTAGAGCTTCACCCCACGTGCCAGAATCTGAGTAACAACGGCGTCAATACCGCGTACATCGATGACCTTGATACCCCTTGCAGAGACCTGCAAGGTGACGTTACGACGCAGGGACGGAACCCAGTAGCGCTTCTTCTGAATGTTCGGATCGAACCGACGCTTGTTGCGACGGTGCGAGTGCGAAATGCTATGTCCAAAGCCCGGCTCGGCTCCGGTCACCTGGCAATGTGCTGCCATGATCACTCCTAATAAATGTATGGATACGGTCCACTGGTGCAAACCGTGCGAGTAGGCAGCGTCCGTCCTTGGACAGCATGATTCCCTTGTCGTCATTTACATGATGATGAGGAAGGTGCTGTCCGGCGAATACCCGAATGCACGCAACTTGAGCCCCTAACTACCGGCCAACGGGAGGATAATCACCGCAAACCGGAGCAATTGCACACGCTCCGCGCTACCTAGCGCCTACCCAGTCTAGTTCCTTAGGGTGATTATGGCTAATTGGCATACCATACCTGCTGCAGGAAGCGAACGGGCGCCGCCCCATAAGACGCAGGAATAATTTCGCAGGCGGCCCACGTTCAAGCCAGCAGGTTCTACCCAGCGGCCAATCAGGGCCCTGAGCTGACGAACATTTTCGAAAGGAAGAACCATGCAGACATTGGGAATCATTGGAAGCGGCAATATTGGTTCGGCAGTCGCTCGGCTCGCCGTTGCCGCGGGCATGAACGTGATCCTCGCGAACTCCCGCGGCCCGGAATCGCTCCACGAGCTCATTGACGAGCTCGGACCCCTTGCCAAGGCCGGCACAGTCGAAGAGGCTGCCACTGAAGGCGACGCGATCGTGCTCTCCATTCCGCTACTCGCGGTCAAGGAGCTTCCTGCTGGACTATTGCGCCACAAACTTGTCCTCGACACGAGCAACTACTACCCGTTCCGCGACGGTCGCATCACAGAACTCGATTCCGAGATCAAGACAACGAGCGAACTAGTGCATGAATGGCTCATTGGCGCCCGTCACGTCAAGGCGTTTAACAATATTCTGGCCCACCACATCCCTGCTCTTGCACGTCGCAATGGCGCCACCGATCGCTCCGCTCTGCCCATCGCATCCGATGACATCGACGCCAAGCGTGAGGCTGCGGCAGTCATGGACCGGCTCGGATTCGATACGCTCGATGCCGGAACGCTCGCCGACACGTGGAAATTCGAGCCCGAGTCCGCCGGGTACACGCGCATTTACCTCGCCGATCCGAGCACACCCGATGATCAGCTGTTTTCCTCCAAAGCGGGTCCAACGTCAGCCGATCAGCTCAACGTGGCACTAGCGTCTGCCACTCGGGTGAAAGTCGCTGACCGCCTCTTCTAAGCTTCCCCTTCGCCGCTGACGTGCTCGGTGTCGGGTTGTGGGGCTCATTTATGGCGTGAGTGGCGAATGCAGGGCAGGCCAGCGGGCGCTGAGGTTGTCACCCGATGACACGCCGCGCAGCCGGCGCCCCACCCACGGACCAACATATTCCTTGGTCCAGGCCGCGTTGTCCTTGATCGTTTCGGCAGTGGTCCGGACGGGGATGGGAGGCAGATCCGGCGCCGGAATGCGCTCGGTTTCACCCAGCTGCTCCAGAACCCGGTTGGCCATGTTGATGTGACCGGCGGTGGACATGTGCATGCGGTCGATCCCCCACAGGCGCCAGTCGTTGTATTCGCGGAATCGCCAGTAGTCCACGAGCTCGGCTCCCTGGTTTTGTGCAACTTCACGGAGCAGCTCGTTGTAGATGGCCGTGCGCCCACGGATGCTGGAAAAAATCTTGGAGCTGCTGGCATCAAAACCGGTAAACACCAACACACGCGCACCCGTGACGGCGAGCTTGCCCAGACCTTCGGAGTAGCGCCCCATCATGGCGTCGATGTCCACCTTGGGGCGCAAGATGTCATTGATACCTGAGTAAATGGTGACGAGCGTTGGCTTCATGGCCACGGCTGCATCAATCTGCTCCGTCAGGATCTGGTTCATCTTCTTGCCTCGAATGGCAAGGTTGGCGTACCCCACTGAATCCTCGGGATGGGCCAGGGCGAGCTGTTTGGCCACGCGGTCTGCCCAGCCGCGAACTTGGTTGGGCAGAGCCGGATCGGTGTCGCCGAGGCCTTCTGTAAATGAATCGCCCAGTGCCACATACCGAGTTGAGAATTCCACACTTGCTCCTTGCCGCACCGACCGGCACATCACCGAATCTGATGGCGGTCATTTTTCGCCCAAACATTAACTAGGCTAATCCTATGACCCCGTTCTATCCCTTCTCCGCGTGAGCTCCCCCACCAGCATTTGGAGCAGCCAATTCCGTGGCGCCTCGCTGGGATTCTTTGGCTTGGCTTTCATGGTGGCGTATTCGACGGCGGCCATCACCACCGCCATGCCGCAAGCCGCCCGCGAACTGAACGGGTTGCCGCTTTATGGCTTGGCCTTTGGCATCACCATGGCCACCTCCGTGGTGTCAATGTCCCTCGCCGCGCTGTGGATCGACAGGTCCGGCCCACAAAAACCGCTCATAGCGGGCGTGAGCATCTATGTTGTGGGGATGTTACTCTCCGCGGCGGCACCAACCATGGAGCTGCTCGTGGCCGCCAGGGCGCTGACCGGTCTGGGTTCCGGGCTCGACGCCGTTGCCCTCTATGTGGCCATTGCCCGGGTCTTCCCGGCCTACTTACGCCCCAAAATGTTTGGCGCACTGGCCACAGCCTGGCTGCTGCCATCCATTGTGGGGCCGGCCCTGAGTGGCATCGTCACCGACCACTTCGGCTGGCGGTGGGTCTTTGGCACGGTTCCCGTCCTGGCGCTGGTGGCCGTGGCGCTTTTGCTGCGCGGGAGCCAAGGGACGGCGATGAACCTGCCCTTGGCCGTGACCGAATCCGCCCCGTCAGCCCGGCTGTGGGTCAAACCTATGTGGGCTGTGGTGGCATCTGCGTCTGTTCTCATGATCAGCGACGCCGGAGCCCGCACCCACTCCTGGTGGCCGGCCCAACTGGGTTTCGCCGTCGTCCTGCTTGCGGTGGCCGTGAATATTCTGTTGCCCAAGGGCACATGGCGCGCCGCTGCCGGTCTTCCTTCACTGATCCTGATGCGCGGCCTCATGGGCACGAGCTTTACGATCGCCGATGTATACCTGCCGCTGTACATGATCGACCAGCGGCAGCTGCCAGCGTGGCTTGCCGGGCTTTCGCTGACGGTGGGCGGCGTAACCTGGGCCGTGGGTGCGTGGCTGTCCGCTCAAGGCAAACTGCGGCCGGCACAATGCCTGCGTTGGGGCGCCGCCCTGATGGTGCTGGGGCTGCTAATTTCTGCGCTGGTACTACTTCCGGGCTGGCCCGTGTGGATTGCCTGGCTGGGATGGTCCGCAGCCGGATTTGGTATTGGCCTGGCCTACCCCACGCAATCGGTGGTGGTGCTGGCGGAATCGGCTCCCAGCGAGCAGGGCGCCAACGCCTCGGCCCTGCAGTTGAGTGAGACTCTGCTGACCGCCACGGCGCTGGGTGTTGTGGGCGCCGTATTTGCCGCACTCCTTACGGCGGGCGAGACTGCTTATGTCATGGCTTTTGGTGTGGCCTGCATCTTGGCCGTGGCCACGTTGTTCGTCTCACGCCGCGCCTCGGCCTAGACGGACTCGGCCTAAACGGATGAGGCCAGTTCCAGCTCTTCGCGAGCGGCGCGGAGGGCCGCATAGGCACCTCCGGCATCGCTGAGTTGCGACGGCGTGCCGACTTCCACCAGCATGCCGCCGGTGAGCACGGCCAATTGATCGGCGTCCTCCACGGTGGAGAGCCTGTGGGCAATGGTCAGCGTGGTCCGGCCAACGGCCAAATGGTCCAGGGCCAGCTGGACAGCCGCTTCGGTGGTGTTGTCCAGGGCCGAGGTGGCCTCATCCAGCACCAGCACGCGGGGATTGCGCAAGATGGTGCGGGCAATGGCCAGCCGCTGCTGTTCTCCGCCAGAGAAACGGTGGCCGCGGGCACCCACCATGGTGTCGAGGGCCTCTGGGAGTCCGGCCACAAGGTCTGCGATTTGTGCAGAAGCTAGAGCCTTCCAGAGAGTTACATCGTCCGCATCCGGGGCGGCCAGCAGCAGATTTTCGCGGATGGAGGCGTGGACCAGATAGCTTTCCTGGGACACGACCCCCACAATGCGGGCCAGCACATCGGGGGCAATGTCACGGACGTCCACGCCGTCAATCGTGACGCGGCCGGAGGTGACATCGTGCAGCCGCGGCAGCAGCGCACCCAAGGTGGACTTGCCCGAACCCGTGGGCCCAACCACGGCGGTGGTGGTGCCGGAGGGAAGCGCAAGGTCGATTCCGCGCAGGACCTCAGTCCCGCCGTCGTACGCGAAATGGACGTTTTCAAAGCGGACCTCGCCACGCACGGTGGCCGGATCCAATGCAACCGGCTTAGCCGGGGCGGTGATGTCCGGGACCATGTCGAGGTATTCAAAGATGCGGCTGAAGAGCGCCATGGCGGTGACCCATTGGACGCCGAGGTTCAGCAGGCCCATGATGGGGCGGAAAATGGTGGCCTGCAGTGCTGTAAATGCCACGATGGTACCGATGGTCATGGTGTTTCCGGGCAGTCCGCCGGCAAAGTAAATCAGCGCCGGGATGGCAGAGAAGATGATGCCCATGGTGGCCATGCGCCAGCGGCCGGCCAACTGCGAGCGCAGTTCCAGACCGATGAGGCGTTCGGAGCTTTCCGTGTAACGGGCGGCGTCGCGGCCGGTGGTGCCCAGCGTTTTTGCCAGCCGCACCCCGGAGATGCTCAGCCCTTCCTCCACATAGGTGTTCATGGTGGCGAGTTCGGCCTGCATGGTTGAGGTGATGTCGCGCCGCAGCAGGGCCACGCGACGAGAAAACCAGACAGCCGGCGGGATGACAATCAGGGAGAGCAGCGCCAGTTTCGGGGACAGGACCACCATGGCGACGGCGGTGGCGACGGCCGTGGTGACATTCGAGGCAACCCCCGTGGCCGTCGACGTGATGACAGATTGCATGCCAGAGATGTCGTTGTTCAGGCGCGATTGCACCTCACCGCTGCGGGTCCGGGTAAAGAACGCGAGCGACTGCTTTTGCAGATGCGTGAACAGCCGGGTGCGCAGGGTGTGCATGATCTTTTGCCCCATGGCAGTGGTCATCCACGTCTGAACCACGCCAATCATGGCTGTGGCGGCGGCGACGGCGATCATGGCGCCTGCCAGCAAGGCCAGCATCGGGACGTCCTTGGTGGGCAACGCGGTATCGATGACGCCCCTGACCAGGAATGGTTGGGCCAGGCTGATGAGGCTGGATGCGCTGATCAGAAGCACGACGGCGGCAATTCTCGCCTTGTGCGGTGCGAACAACGCCACGACGCGTTTCAAGCTCACCGGATGGCGCTTGATTTGGGCCTTGTCGGCGGGGTTGATGCGGGCCGGGCCGCGGCCTTTATGGTCTACGGACCCGTTGTTCTCTGAGGGGCCGGAATTGTCACGGCTGGGCTTTTGCTTGTGTTTGAGGATGTTCTCCGTCAAGGGCGCCACCTCCAATGGTGTGCGGGGTGCGGGACTCGCACCAACTAATACAGAGGTTACCTCACTATGTGGTTAGCAGTCAAATTTAGTATGCTGGTTCCATGGCTCCCCACGATGATGCACCCGACCTCGGCGAACTGTTTCACGCGGCATTTCGCGGATTGCGCCGCACCTGGGCCGAACAGCTGGCTCCGTGGGAGCTGACCCCGCATCAGTGGCGGGCGCTCATGACGCTGATGCGGCATCGGCCTGAGGCAGGCCCGTGCGATGTCCGACTCGATGTCCGACTCAAAGACTTGGCGGAGCGGCTGCGCATTGCTCCGCGGTCAGCCACCGAGGTTGTCGACCAGTTAGAGGCCAAGGGCCTGGTCCGCCGCGACCCCGATCCCACCGACAGGCGGGCCACCCTGATTGTGCCAACCGATGCCGGAATTGAGCTGTACAACAGCATTCGCATTGAACGGCGTGACAAGTCCAACGAGTACTTTGGCCGGCTCGCCGCTGAGGACCGGGCAGAACTGGCCCGGATCTTGGGTCAACTGCGGGGCTAGCCCTCAGTTCTCGACGAAAACGGGGCCAACCCGCGAGAACGGACATTCAAAGACCCGTTTTCGCGAGTTGACCCCGTTTTGGCGGCTTCTCGTCTAGCGGCGCATCTACGCCTGAGGCGCTCCCGCGATGTTCACGAGCCACGGCACACCGAATTTGTCGGTCAACATGCCAAAGGTGTCACCCCACGGGGCCATGGTCAGCTGCTCGGCGACCGTTGCGCCGTCGGCCAGCTTGTCCCACCACCCGCGCAGGACGGTCTCATCGTCACCTGATAGCGAGACGCTGGAATTGGGTGAGAACTCCATGTGTGAGGGGACGTCGGCACCCATGAGCACAATGTCGTTCTCGCCCGTCAGCATGCCGTGCATGATCTTGTCTTTCTCGGCCGGATCCTCGGTGGCTTGGAAGTCGCCAAAGGTGCTCAGCTCGAGCGTTCCGCCGAAGACGCCCCGGTAAAACTCCATGGCGTCGCGGGCTGTGTCCTGGAAGTTCAAGTACGGGTTGAGGCGTGTGGTCATGACGCTGCTCCTGATTGATGTCCGATGGGGCTCACGAAGGTGATGACTGAAATTATGCCCCGATCGGCAGCTCCTGTCAGCAGTTCCCGGCAGCCGACTCTGTCAACCGATTCTAGGAAAGCGCCTGACCCTTGCGCCAGTAACCCATGAAGGCCACCGCATTCCTGTCCATGCCGACGTCCCGCACAAGGTAGCGGCGTAGATCGCGAATGGTTGCGGCTTCCCCGGCGATCCATGCGTAGAGGCCATGACCGGCGGCACCAACTGGGGTCTCCCACAGAATGGTGGCGTCAACGTCCACGTCCTCAGGCTCCTCGCCAAGGTCGCAGGCCGCCGGTGCGATCAGGGCACGGATCTGTCGGGACAGCTCAGCGCCGTGGTCCTTCACGCCGCGTGCCAACCAGCGAACTTCCACGTTGGCCGGCGTGGAAATCTCCAGAAAGTCTCCCTCCGAGGGAACCTCAAGGACGGCATGGCCGCTGACATGGGCCGGCAGCGTTTCCAGAATGGCGGCAATGGCCGGAACGGCCGTCTCATCCCCTACCAGCAGCAGGCGCTCCGACTCCCCCGGCGCAAATTCAATACCGAGGCAATCTCCCCAGCGCGCGCACGGACCAACGAGCAGCAGAGTGTCCCCGGGCGCCGCCGAGGCCGCCCACTCCGCCGCCGGGCCGGACCCGCCATGCAGGTGCAGCACAAAATCGATGTCCAGTTCGGCCGGAACGGCCGGGCGCGAATCAGCGGCAGGAACGGCCGGGCGCAGGGCACGGACCGTGTAGGTGCGCATCACACCGCGCACCGATTCGTCCACAGCCAGCCAGCTTTGGTACCAATCGTCCTGCAGGGAACCGCGAATGTTGCTCAATTCGGGCAGCGCATGGCCCGGCGCAGGAATCATGACCTTGACACGCAGATCCAGGGTCTGCCCATCGGCGCCGGAGCCAAAGAGCTCAAGGTCTGTGCCGGTAAAGGTGATGCGTCGGAAGTGCTCACTCAATTGCTGCACGGCACTGACCCGCAGATCAAAGGCCCGCATGGGCTTGATGGGGTCAGCCACGACCGCGTCCGCAGCTGCTTCGCTTTCCAAGGTTGCTGAACTCATGCTTGAACTCCTTCTGCCGCAGGGACAAGCCCCGGCTCGCTATCTGAGAATTTGCTTGCGGCCGCATCGGCCAGCTGCGCGGCCCGCCGACCAATGGGCACCACCATGGGCGTGCCAACCACCGGATCCGGGACCACTACCGATTCCAGCCCGAACACGTCCTGAACCAGGCTGGCCGTCAGCACCTCGCCCGGTGCACCCTGGGCCACAATGGTCCCGGATTTCATGGCAATCAGGTGATCGGCGTAGCGGGCAGCCAAATTCAGGTCATGCAAAACAATCGCCACCGTGATGCCGCGCCGGGCGTTTAGCTCGGACACCACATCCAGAACCTCCACCTGATGCGCCAGATCCAGGTAGGTGGTGGGTTCATCGAGCAGCAGGACATCGGTCTCCTGCGCCAGCGCCATCGCGATCCAGACGCGCTGCCGCTGCCCGCCGGAGAGCTCATCGATGTTACGCCCGGCCAGCTCGGCCGTTCCGGTCGCATTCAGCGCGGCGGCCACGGCGTCGTCGTCGGCCGGGGTCCATTGCCGGAACCAGCCCTGATGCGGGCTGCGTCCGCGCCCCACCAGATCCGCCACGCTGATGCCGTCGGGCGCCGTGGGGGTCTGTGGCAGGATGCCCAGTTCGCGGGCCAACTCCCGTGTGGGGAGCTTGTGAATGTCCGTCCCGTTCAGATGCACGACGCCGGAACTTGGCTTGAGCAACCTGGCCAGACCGCGCAGCAAGGTGGACTTGCCGCAGGCGTTGGCTCCCACAATGATGGTCACCTTTCCCGCGGGAAGTTCCACGTCAAGGTCTTCCACAATGGAGCGGTCACCGTAGCCAAGGGACAGCTCGCGGGCGGACAGCGTTGCAGCGGGATTCGATGCTCTTTGGTTCATCTCAGCCTCCTTGATTGGCACGGTTTGACGTGATGAGAAGCCACAGCAGGAAGGGTGCGCCCAACGCTCCCGTGACGACTCCGACGGGAAGCGACGTTCCCGGGATGGCATTGATGGCCGCGAAATTTCCGGCCAGGACGATGGCCGCACCCACCAGCGCCGACAGCGGCAGGCTGGCAACTCCCCCGTTGAGGCGCTTGGCAATGGGGCCAGATAGGAACGCTACAAAGGAGATGGGCCCGGCGGCAGCTGTGGGGAAAGCCGCCAACAACACGCCAACAATGGTCAGCATGAGGCGGGCGCGCGGGACGTTGAAACCAAGACCTGCGGCGGTGTCATCGCCCAGGGCCAGCCCGCGCAGATCGCGCGCGCCCCCGGCGATAAATGGCAGTAAGACCACCAGCGCCACGGCCAGGATGGTGACGCGCTCCCAGTTGGCCGAGTTCAACGAACCTGTCAACCAGACCATGATTTCTTGGGCGTTGTTGATGTCCGCCCGCGACAGCAGGAACGTGACGGCCGCCTGCATGAACGCCGCTGCACCGATCCCGATAAGGATCAGCCCGGTGCCGCCGCGCCCGCGTGCCAATACCGTAATGAGCAGTGCAACGAGCAGTGCGCCAATGATTGCCGCAACGGAGACACCCACGCCGCGCACACCAAAAATCACCATGGCGCCGACGGCCGTGGCGCTGGCGCCGTAGCTGATGCCGATGATGTCCGGGCTGGCCAGCGGATTGCGCAGCATTGACTGAAAGATGGTGCCGGCCATGCCGAAGGAGGCACCGGCCAGCAAGCCAAGGAGTGCCTGCGGCAGCTTGTTTTCCATGACGATAAAGCTCGCACCCGGGATGATCTTCCCGCCCAGCATGGCCAGGAAGTCGGGAATCGTTACGGTGTAGCTGCCCAACAAGATATTGATGGCAAACAGCGCAAATACGATCAGGCCTAGGGCCGCCGTCACTAATGTTCGACGGCGGCGGGGAGCCTTGCGCTGTTCGCGCACCCATGCGCCAGTGGCCGGGAGCGCTTTGTCCAGAACACTCACAGTTCCGCCCGCTTTCCGCTACGCACCACGGCGATGAAGACCGGGGCACCCATCATGGCGGCCACGATGCCGGCCGGAACCTCACCGGGAAGCAGGACCACGCGGCCCACTACATCGGCCAACAGCAGAACTGCAGGGGCGGCAACGAGCGACAACGGCAGCAGCCAGCGGTAATCGGACCCCACCAGTCCCCGTAAGAGGTGCGGGACCACCAGACCAATAAAACCGATGGGTCCGGCCAGCGCCGTCGCCGAGCCGCACAACAACACGATGCCAAGTGCGGAGACCGCCCGGCCCACTCCGGGGCGCTGGCCCAGCCCACGGGCCATGTCGTCCCCCAGTGCCAGGGTGTTCAAGAGCCGTCCGGAGCCCAGCAGAATAAGGGCGCCAAGCAGCACAAAGGGCAGGACAGCCAGTACGGAATCCCACGACTTCCCGGCCAGCGCACCTACCTGCCAACTGCGGAACAGCTCCAGCGAGTTCTGGCTCGTGACCAGCATGGCACTCATGAGCGAACCCATGCCAGCGGCCATCGCGGCCCCGGCCAGGGCCAACTTCACAGGGGTTGCGCCGCTGCGTCCTAGGCTGGCCACCGAGTACACCACCACGGCGGCCACGGCACTACCAATGAAGGCAAACCACAGGTAGCTGGAGACGCTGGCCGCGCCAAAGAAGAAGATCCCCGCCACCACGGCCAGGGAGGCTCCCGCGTTGACGCCAAGAATGCCAGGATCAGCCAGCGGATTCCGGGCCACACCCTGCATCGAGGTCCCGGCCAAACCAAGCGAGAGGCCAACAACCAGGCCCGCCACGGTGCGCACCATGCGCGAGGCGACTACGGCGTGATCACCGTTGCCGGCGTCAAAGTTCAAGAGCGCGTCCACCACCGTGGGCAGTGGAATGCTGCGTGCCCCAACAGCAAGGGAGAGCAAGGCGACCATGACAAGCGCAGCAACGAGCACCGCAAGCCACACGAGGCGGCGGCGGTCGCTAAATGTCCGGGGTCCGGGAACCACCCGTTCCCTCGCAACAGCTGGTGCGCTTGTCACAGGTGAATCCCTAGGCCTTGTCTGCTGCCTCTGCCAGCTGCGGCAGGAACACGTCCAGGGCCCACGGCAGACTCAAGGGTGATGAGGCGGAAATCGCAAGGGTCAGCATCTCGTCACTGTCGGCAACAAACGCGCCACTCTTGACGGCCGGGATCTGGCCCAACAAGGGATCCTTGGCGATGGCATCCTTGGTTTGGTTGTCCGGAACCCAGCTCACGAATACCTGAGAATCCAGCTCGTTGGCCTTTTCTGCGGACCAGGGGAGGTAGAAGTCCTTGGTAGCCTTCTCGGCTTCAACCACCACGGGGGCCAGCGTCATGCCAATGCTGGTGAGGAACTTGGGGCGGTTGTCACCGGAGAGGTAAACGTTGACGCCATCGCTCTTGGCGGGCTCCAGGTTTCCGTAGATGAAGGTCTTGCCAGCGATCTGCGGGTACTTAGCCGCCTGCTCCGCAATGGTCTTCTCGGTGGCAGCAATGAGCTCTTTGGCCGCCGTGGACTTGCCCAGCGCAGCACCGATCATGGTGGTGGAATCCTGCCACGACGTGCCGTACGCGGCCTCCGGGAAGGCGATGACGGGGGCAATCTTACTGAGCTTGTCGTAGTCTTCCTGCGTCAGGCCCGAGTAGGCGGCCAGAATGACGTCCGGGGTGACCTTAGCGATCTCGGTGAAGTTGACGCCGTCAGCCTCCGAGTACAGTGCCGGAGCCTTGTCGCCGCCAATGGCTGCGCCAGCCTTTTCCAGGGCTGCGTCCTTCCAGGCGGTGGAGAACTGCTCGTTGCCACCCCATTCGTTCTTCGGCATACCGACGGGGACAACACCCAAGGCAATGGCAACGTCGTCGTTGACCCAGGAAACCGTGGCAACGCGCTGCGGCGCCGCTTTGATGACGGTTTCACCGTAAATGTGCTTGACCGTGACAGGGAAGGTGTCAGTCGAAGCCTGCGCGCCCTGTGAGCCCGAATCGCCTGCGGCACCCGTTGAGCAGCCTGCCAGACCGACTCCCAATGCCGCAACCGATGCAAACAGGCCAAGCTTCAGAGACTGACGACGTGAAAATTCCAATGCATTTCCTAACGGTGGCAAAGACTAAGGCTTGCCATCCTTAGGCAAGCCTTAGCTACACTACGGCATTAAAATCCATTAGGAAACATTTTGATGCCCTATTAGAACTATGGGCAATGTCACACTTGACTACGGCGCGGGTGTGCGCAGAGTCCAGTGCGATTCATCCAGGCCGCGAATAAGCTTGGCGCCAATACGGGCCAGATCGGCCACATCCTTGGCATCCAGCCGGTCAAAGACAATGGTTCGGACTGATTCCACATGCGCGGGGGCAAGCTCGCGAATAAGATCAAGGCCTACACCGGTAATGGTCACCACCGTGACCCGGGCGTCATCCACATGCACGGATCGCTCCACATAACCGCGCCCCTGCAGCTTCTTCACCACATGCGAAAGTCTCGAGAGCGATGCGCTGGTCCGGGCAGCAAGTTCACTCATGGGCAAGGTTGCCCCGGCTTCCTCCGAAAGCATGGCCAGGACGTTGTACTCAAACAGGGACAACTTGGCAGCCTGCTGAAGCGGGGACTCCAGCGCCCCCGGCAGCAAGGTGGTGGTGGATAAGAGCGCCAACCATGCGGCTCGTTCCTCGGCGCTCAACCAGCGCGGTTCCAACTCAGTCATTGCGCCATCTTTTCACGATTCTTTGCAGTTGGCAGGGTCGCCAAAACTTTTTACTTGACACTTCAACTAAGTGGACTTACGCTTTAGTTGTAGCTTCAAGTAAAAGACTTCCAGCCATCCTCGAATGAAAGCAGGACCATCATGAACACCATCACCATCATCGGTACAGGAAACATGGCACGTGGCATTGCAACACGAGCCCTCGCCGCTGGTCGCACCGTTGAACTTCTTAACCGCAATGCAGACAAGGCCACCGCCGTTGCCGCCGAGCTGGGCGTCAACGTAACCTCCGGCACCGTGGGCCAGGCTCCTGCCGGCAACATTGTTGTTCTGGCAGTCCCCTTCGATGCCGCCAAGGAAATTGTTTCCTCCTACGGTGAAGCCCTCGCCGGCAAAACGGTTGTTGACATCACCAACCCCGTGAACTTCGAGACCTTCGATTCCTTGGTTGTTGCTCCGGGCACCTCCGCCGCCGAGGAAATTGCGGCACTGACCCCCGCAAACGTCGTCAAGGCCTTCAACACCACGTTCGCCGGCGCCTTGGTAGCTGGCGAAACGGAAGGCCAGATCCTGGACGGCTTCATCGCTGGCGACAACGCAGAGGCAACGGCCGCCGTGGCCTCCCTCGTGGCCGACGGCGGAATGCGCCCCATCGTGGTTGGCGCACTGAAGCGTTCACGCGAACTTGAGGGCTTCCAGTTCTTGGTCATGACCCTCCAGGCCAACCCGGCGTTCGAGACCTTCAACTGGAACACAGGCCTGAAGATCGTCGGCTGATCCCTAATCTCTTCCCGTGGATTGGTCGCTGAGCGTCCCATCCACGGGGCCCCTCGAGATCAGGGGCCCAGCATCAGGGCCCAGCCGCTCTCCCCTTGTTACAGCCCCTATGCGTCCACCGGACGTGTGGGGGCTGTTCCATTTCCGAAAGGATTCCCACCGAATGACTCGCGGCCGTGCGCCGTCGTCCATCCGGACGTGTCCGGGCCCTTAGGGATGATCTGCGTGGGATTGAGATCCTCGTGGACCACGTAGTAATGCTTCTTGATCTGCTCAAAGTTCACGGTGTCGCCAAAGCCGGGGGTCTGGAAGAGGTCGCGCGCATAGGCCCACAAGACGGGCATCTCGATGAGCTTGTTGCGGTTGCACTTGAAGTGTCCGTGGTAAACGGCATCGAAGCGGACCAGCGTGGTGAAAAGCCGGACATCGGCCTCAGTGATGGTCTCGCCCATGAGGAAGCGCTGCGTGGCCAGCCGCTCCTCCAGCCAGTCGAGAGCGATGAACAGCCTGTCGTAGGCTGCATCGTAGGATTCCTGGCTGCCGGCAAAACCGCACCGGTAAACACCGTTGTTGACCTCGGTGAAGACGCGCTTGTTCACGATTGCCATTTCCTCGCGCAGCGCCTCCGGGTAAAGATCCGGGGCTCCCTCGCGATGAAATTCGCTCCACTCGGTGGAGAAGTCCAAGGTAATCTGCGGGAAGTTATTCGTCACGACGGCACCACTGCGCACATCCACCACGGCAGGGACCGTGATGCCGCGCGGGTAGTTGGGGGTCCGCTTAAAGTAAGCGTCCTGCAGCCGCTCGATCCCCAAAACGGGGTCAATTCCCCCCTCGTCCAAGTCAAAAGTCCACGACCTAACGTCGTGCGTGGGGCCGGTGACACCTATGGAAATGGCGTCCTCGAGCCCCAACAGGCGGCGCACAATGGTTGACCTATGTGCCCACGGGCACGCTCTCGCCACGACGAGTCGGTAACGCCCGGCCTCCACGGGATAGCCATCTTCGCCGTCGCGCGTAATCCGCGTTTCAATGTAGTTGGTGTCGCGCGTGTATTCACCACCCGTCACGTAAATACCTTTGGTGCTGAAACCGGCCTCTGCTGCACTATTTGCGTCCATGAGGCCAGCCTAGGACACCAGACTCACCTTGCGAGGCGCTTTACCCAGCAAATGCCGACTGCCTATGATCAATAGGCAGCAGCTGAACGATCCACAAGAACGCCAGCCATAGTGAGGACCCACCCATGACGGCCCAAGAATCCACCGTCACAGCACAGCCCGGCAGTACGCCCGCGCAAGAATTCGCCGAGCGGAACGGCGGCGCCATGGTCGAATTCCAGGGCGTCAGCAAGGTCTACCAAACGGGGCATCCGGCTGTTGACAACCTCAATCTCAGCATTGAAAGTGGCAAGATCACCGTGTTCGTGGGCCCGTCTGGCTGCGGAAAAACCACGTCGCTGCGAATGATCAACCGAATGGTGGAACCCACCTCCGGCACCATCACCATCGACGGCCGTGACGTCAGCACCATCCCGGCCCACGAATTGCGCCGCTCTATGGGCTACGTCATGCAACAGGCCGGGTTGTTGCCGCACCGGACCGTGATCGAGAACATTTCAACCGTGCTGCGGTTGAATAAGGTCCCGCGAGCAACGGCCCGAAAGCGTGCCTTGGAGTTGCTGAAAACCGTGGGCCTGCCCGAATCGATGGCCAGACGCTACCCCAACCAGCTTTCCGGCGGCCAGCAACAGCGCGTGGGAGTTGCCCGGGCATTGGCCGCCGATCCACCGGTTCTGCTCATGGACGAGCCCTTCTCCGCCGTGGATCCGGTGGTCCGCGCCGAGCTCCAACAGGAGTTACTGCGGCTTCAGCGCGAGCTGGCCAAGACCATCATTTTCGTCACGCACGACATCGACGAAGCCACCATCCTCGGTGACCGGGTGGCAGTTTTTGCCGTGGGCGGGCGCGTGGCCCAGTATGCACCGCCGGAGGAAATTCTCCGCGCCCCTGTCGATGACTTTGTGGCCAATTTTGTGGGCCGTGACCGGGGCTTTCGGCGACTGTCCTTCAGTTCCGGCGAGTCCGTGCCGGTTCACCCCGCCCAGGCCGTCCTGTGGGATGGCCTTCCCCTGACGGACGACGACGTTGCTGCCGCCACCTCTCGCGTGCCCGTGGCCTCCCGCTGGGAACTGGCGGTTGATGCCAACAACCGACCGCTGGGCTGGCTTGCGCCCAATGCCAAAGCGGGCACTAGCCCGGGAACGCTGATCCCCGGCGGCTCCCTATTCCGCGCTGGCGATCCGCTGCGCAACGCATTGGATGCCGCGCTGTCCTCACCTTCGGGGCTGGGTGTCGCAGTGGACATCGACGGCCAGGTCACTGGTGTGGTCAAGGCGTCCGAGGTACTTGCGGCCATCGAGTCCACTCGCGAAGGCCGCAACTGATGCAGTGGTTTCTGGCCAACCTGCCCCAAGTACTCAACCTGACCGGCTATCACTTGATTCAGGCCGTGGTGCCACTGGTGCTGAGCGTTATCTTCGCTGTGCCCTTGGCGCAGCTGGCACGCGTCAACAAGGTGGCCAGCGGTATCATCCTTTCTGCGGGTTCGCTGCTGTTCACGGTCCCCTCACTGGCCTTGTTCGTGATCTTGCCGTCCATTCTCGGGACCAAGATCCTCGACTTCACGAACATCATTGTGGCCCTGACGATCTACGCCGTGGCACTGCTGGTCAGGTCTACCCTTGACGCACTGAACTCGGTGGACGATACCCTTCGGCAATCCGCCACGGCCATGGGATACCGGCCCCTGCAGCGATTCCTGAGCGTGGACCTGCCGCTGTCCATCCCAGTTCTCTTTGCCGGGCTGCGCGTTATCTCCGTCAGCAATATCTCCCTCGTGACGGTTGGTTCCCTTCTGGGTATTCCCAGCCTTGGCTTCCTCTTCACAGATGGTCTGCAGCGCAACTTCCCCACCGAGATTGTTGTTGGAATTGTAGGCACCCTGATGCTGGCGCTGCTCATGGATGTGGTGCTGGTGGTCCTACAGAGGCTGTTGACGCCCTGGTTGCGTACCGGCAAACCGGCCCCGGCAGTGTTGCGGACGACGGCGGTGTCAGCATGAGCTTCCTCGCCGCGGCCCTGCCGCTGGCCACCCGGCCAGCCACCACCTACACAACCACGGACCCCTTTAGTCAAGGTTGGCAATGGCTGGCCGACCCCTTGAACTGGCAAGGTCCCCTGGGAGTGCCCATCAGGATCCTGGAACATCTCGGCTACGCCGGACTGACCCTGCTGATCTCCATGGCCATCGCCGTCCCGATCGGGCTGTACGTGGGGCACACAGGCCGAGGACGCGCCGTGGTCGTTTCCCTGGCTGGCATGTTGCGGGCGCTGCCAACATTGGGCATCATGACCTTATTTGCGCTGCTTGCCACTTCATCGCTTTCACTGATGCCGGCCATCTGGTCGTTGGTATTGCTGGCGGTGCCACCTATTTTGACCGGCACATACGCCGGAATTGCGGCGGTGGACCGCGAGATTGTGGACGCGGCGCGCAGCATGGGCATGACCGAGCGGCAAATCCTTTTTGGCGTTGAGGTACCCAACGGGCTAGCGGTCATGCTGGGCGGATTACGGTCGGCCGTGCTGCAAGTACTCTCAACTGTGGCCGTTGTCGCCTTTATTAGCCTTGGCGGGCTGGGGCGGTACATCATTGACGGTCTGGCTGTGCAGGATTACGGGCAAGTACTAGGCGGCGCCGTGGTAATTGCTATCCTAGCCATCACCATTGACGGGTTGCTGGCCTTGCTGCAACGCGTTGTGGTTTCACCGGGGTTGCAGACAACAAGAACAGCCCCAGAGCAGAGCACCCCTGTGCTCCCATCGATTTCATAGCGATTCCCCGAACTACAGGAGATTAACCATGAGCAAGATTTTTAGGTCTTCCCGCCGCGCCTTCCTTGGTGCGGCTGCCGGACTTTCGGTGGCCCTTGCCGTCACGGCGTGCGGCGGCGGCGACCCGCTGGGAGCAGCCAGCTCAAGTGACGCAGCCGCAAGTGGGGACGCCGTGGTGGTTGGCTCGGCCAACTTCCCAGAGAATGCGATCCTGGCGGAAATTTACGCCGGCGCCCTGAATGCGGCAGGACTGAACGCCAGCACGAAGCTGAACATTGGTGCCCGTGAGGTGTATATGAAAGCTCTGGAGGATGGTTCCATCGATGTGGTGCCCGAGTACACGGGCAACCTGTTGGGCTACCTTGACGCCAGCAACACGGTGGTTGACGGACCTGGCATCTTGGCCGCCCTTCCGGCCAAAATGCCAGCGGGGCTGAGCGCACTGGATGCGGCCGCCGCCGAGGACAAGGACGCCATCGTTGTAACCGCGGAAACGGCAGCCAAGTACAAACTGACCTCCATCGAGGATCTGGCCCCCGTCTGTGGCGAGCTAACACTTGCGGCGCCGTCGGAATTTTCAACCCGCCCGTACGGCCTACCCGGGTTGAAAAGTCTCTACAACTGCGTTCCCAAGAGCTTTGTGCCTTTTAGCGCCAGCAGCGAGGCCCTGAACCTCAAGGCCCTGCTCAACGATGAGGTCCAGATCGCCGACATCTTCACCACCTCCCCGGAAATTACCGCAAACAAGTTGGTGGTTTTGGAGGATCCCAAGGGCTTGATCGGAGCGCAGCAGGTGGTCCCGGTCGTCAAGACCGATAAGCTCAGCGACGCCGGGACAACTGCTCTGAACAACGTCTCCAAGCAGCTCACCACGGAGGACCTGATCGCCTTGCGCACCCAGGTTGAGGGCGATCAAAAAATGGACCCGAAGGCTGCCGCTGCGGCGTGGCTCAAGGACAAGGGCATCACCAAGTAAGGAGTTTTCCATGGCCACCGCGGATACTGTCGATGTTGTAGTGCTTGGAATGGGTCCCGGCGGCGAGTCGGTGGCCGGGGAGCTGGCCACCGCCGGCCTAAGTGTGGTGGGCGTGGAGTCCCGGCTGGTGGGTGGCGAATGCCCCTACTACGGCTGCGTCCCGTCCAAAATGATGATCCGCGCCGGCAATGTTGTGGCGGAGGCGCTGCGCGTCCCCGGGCTCGCCGGCGCCGTGCAGCTCACGCCGGACTTTTCCACGGTGGCAGGGCGTATCCGTTCCGAGGCCACGGACGACTGGGACGATTCCGTCGCCGCCAAGCGCTTCACCGACAAGGGCGGACGCCTGGTGCGCGGCACCGGACGGCTGACCGGCCCGCGCGAGGTAACCGTTTCAACGTCCGACGGCGGTGAACTCACCTTCCGCGCCCGCCTGGCGGTGGTGCTTAACCCTGGCACCAACCCGACCGTCCCCTCTATCCCGGGACTGGCCGGCACGCCATTCTGGACCAATAGGGAAGCCGTCCAGGCCCAGTCGGCACCGAAATCGCTGGCCATTGTGGGCGGCGGTCCCATTGCCGTTGAGCTGGCCCAGGCGTTCACCCGATTCGGCACCAAGGTGACCATGGTGTTGCGTGGATCTGCGCTGTTATCGCGTGAAGAGCCGGAAGCTGGCGAGCTGCTGGCGAAAGTTTTCCGCAGTGAGGGCATCAAGATCATGCGCAACAGGGACGTCACAGGTGTCATGTATTCGAGGGACAGGTTCCGGGTGAAGCTGTCCGGGCCCGCCGCGGGAACAGGGAAAGGCCCGGGCGGCGCTGCCGTTTCCCAGCTGTCAGCCGAAAAGTTCCTCGTGGCCACCGGCCGCACACCGGCTCTGAAGCCGCTGAATCTGGCGGCGGCAGGCGTTGAATGGGATGGCAAGGCTGCCCCGGCCGTTGACTCGCATATGCAACTTGCCGACGGCGTGTACCTAGTTGGCGACGCCGCAGGGGCCGGAGCATTTACCCACATGTCCATGTATCAGGGCAACATTGTGGCCGGCCACATTCTCGGCCAACACCTGAAGCAGCCGGACAGGGGAGCCACGGAGTCTCACGCCGTACCCAACGTGACCTTCACCGATCCCGAGATCGGCGCCGTCGGACTTACGGAAAAGCAGGCCCGGGACGCCGGGCTGAGCATCAGGGTTGGCTACACGGAGGTGGATGCCTCCACACGGGGCTGGATTCATGGAGCCGGAAATCAGGGCTTCATTAAGATCATCGAGGACACCAAGTCAGGCGTATTGGTGGGAGCTACATCTGCAGGCCCGGCTGGCGGAGAGGTCCTCTCAGCCCTGGCCCTGGCTGTCCACGCGCGCATTCCGGTGCCAACGCTCAAGACGATGATCTACGCGTACCCCACGTTCCACCGCGCTATTCCCGAGGCCCTCGCCACGCTGAAATAGCACGGCTCGTCTATGAGTGGTCGCCGTTAACTTCCCAGCAGCAGCGTGTCCCAGCCGCCCGTGCCGATCTGTGCACGGCTACCAAACCTGCTCTTGAGCAAGGGGTAGTGCAGCAAGTTTCCGGAACTGTCGCGAGCCAGAATACCGCCTGCGTCGGTGCCAAGGTGATTGAAAATCCCGGACAGGTGCTTCATACCGCCCCACCCTGTGCCGATCACCTTGCGAGTCTCGCTAATGAACCCTCCGCTGCCATTGCCGCGGTAGAGCAATAATTGCCCGGCGGCATTTCGGGCCGCGATATCACTGCGGCCGTCTCCGTCAAAGTCCACGGCAAGAATGGTCAGGGATCCCCAACCGATTCCTATCTTGATCCGCGTGGACAGCACGCCACCGGTCACCGCAGGGTAGAAAAACAGCTCTCCGGTGGTGCGGTTCTTGGCGACAATGCCGGGGAATTTATCGGCACTGCGCCATTTCGTGGCAACGATGTCAAAGGAGCCCCACCCTACACCGATCCGCAACGCCGCGGCGAGGGTACCGTTGCTCTGCCCATAGTTGAGCGTGAGGCGACCATCTTTCCATTTGGTCACGATGTCTTGCCTGCCGTCCGCGTTAAAGTCGACAACTTCCAGCTGTTGCGCGCCGGACCAACCGGCCGAGATGAATCGTCGCTGCCAGAGGTCCCCACCCTTGGCCGAATCGTAAATGAAGAGGTTTCCGGCCGTGTCGACTGCGGCTATATCGCCTTCGTTGGCCACAGGATCCGGCGCAGGCGGGGGTTGCACGGGACGGGATGAAGCGTACCCGGCCAAGTTGGCCACCACCACGGTCATCCCACCCCAACCGGCCTTGGTGGTTTTGACTTGTCCCATGCCGATGTCCGTGGCCCGTTTGTCCATCAAGGCGGCCTTGTGGGCGGGGGAACCCATCCACCAGTTAACAATGTCCTGGGGCGAATAATTGATGCCGATGATCTCCGAATACATGTCGGCACCCGCGGGCAAGATGGAGAGCCCGGCGTCGGTTCTGTGGAGCTTGTTCATGTCAACAGTGCCCTTGTTGATCCGCGTGTTCAAGGTGGCCGCCCACTGCTGCGACCCTGAGGCGATTGTGGGGTTCCAGACCAATGCGCCGGCGCCATTGGCTGCACGTAATTTGTTGGCCAGTGCCAGAATCTGCGCAAGGTAGGGGTCACTGACGGTCGTGGCGGCAAGCCCCGGTGCAACGGTCATTCGGCTGGGCGCCGGAACGGGAACCGTCGGGGTGACGGTGACCGGCGGGCCAGGCACCGGAATGTGCACAGGCATGGGGACTGTCGGTACCGCCGTGGCAGTGGGTGGTGCGACCGGCGTCGCTGACGCTGCAGGCGCAGCCGGCGTCGGCACCGCCGTTGCCGTTGGCGCAGTGGTGGGCGTCGCAACCTCCGCGAGCGCCGGACCCGCACCCGAAACTACAAGGACAGTGGTCAGCGTCAGCGCCGCTATGCGCCCTAAAGTCTTTCGCATTTCTGATGCCTCACGTTATGGGTGGGCCCTGCCAATCCGAGGCCTCTCCCATCTTAGCCACTCTCGGTGCCGCTGTGGCGGCTCTATAGAGCCAGAATGGCCCCGCGAACTGCCGCGCTGAGCTGCATGCTGCGGCTGGCCGTGCCACCCTCTTCGTTCCAGGCTGGAACGTAGCCAAAACCAACCCCGTACAGTGGATCCGCAAAACCCAGTGCCGCATTGGCGCCGTCGTGCCCGAATGCCTGCGCGCTGCCAAAGTCCATGCGCGGGTTCGCCTTCATAAATGTCACGGCAAAGGAACTCATCTCGCAGAAGACCCGGTCCAGGCCCCACACCTGTTCCTGGCTCATGAGCCCAATGGTCTCCGGCGTCAGGTACGGCGGCAGGCCATCGATGCCCGTGATGGCACCGGCGTACACGCGGGCAAGCCCATCGGCCGAGCCAACCCCGGCACCGCTGCAGCTACCGGCTTCGCGGACGCTGCGAACGTTAGGCAGCTCCAGCAAATTGCCGGCCTGCACATTGCCGGACACCCCGGCGATCGAACCGGGGTCCAGGAAGGAGGGTGCGGGAGCATCGTCAAAGAGTACGGGGCGGAAGCGCAACTCCTGCGCTTCGGGCAGGCCCAAAAACATGTCGGCCGAGTACGGCGCACGAATGCGGCTTTCATAGACATCCTGCAGCCGCAGGCCCGTCACACGTCGGCAAAGTTCTTCGAGGAAAACTCCCATGGTGAGCGCGTGGTAGCCAAAGGTTCCGCTTCCCGGGCGCCACATCGGAGCCAGTGCAGCCAGCCGGGCAGCCACCGCTGGCAGATCGTTGTAATCCTCCATGGCAAAGCCGCCCTGCACACCCACCAACCCTGCTTGGTGCGAGAGCAGCTGGCGAACGCTCACGGCAGCCTTGCCGTTTTGCGCAAACTCAGGCCAGTACGTCGCCACCGCGGCATCGAGATCGATCAGCCCGTCCTGCACAAGCAGGCTGAAAGCGAGCGCGGCCACACCCTTGGAACAGGAAAATACGCCTGTCAGCGAATCTGTGGCTGAGTCCGGCCCGCCCGCCAGGTCCACTACCTTGGTACCGTCATGGTAAACGGCCAGTTGCGCGCTGTAGCGGGGGTCGGCGTCGAGCATTGATTCGAAGAGTTCCCGGACGGAGGCGAACTCCTCGGAGGCACTGCCTTGGGATGGGCCGGGGGATGCGCCGGCGGCCGGCAGCTGTGAGGTCGTCATGAACCCACTCTAGGTAATTCCTGCCGAAGGCAGGAATTGTTGGCCCCTCCCAGCTCTGGCACACACGTCGCACTAGACTGGCAACTGCGCCCCTCCACCCCCATTCTGGAAGGTTTTTGCACATGCATGACAAACACGGCCTGATCCAAAACCGACTCAAACGAGTCTTGACGGAACGGATCATCCCGGCAATCCACACGCCTGTGGCTCCCTTAGACCTGACGGCGTGGCATGTTGAAGGCGGACAGGGCGAGCCCGTCTCCCCTGCCGTGGCCTTGCCCACCTCCAACCCGTCCGACGATGCTCGCTATGCGAGGTTTTCTGTGGGCGATCAGTGGGGTCCGGCATGGGGCACCAGCTGGATTCACGTAACGGGCACGGTTCCGCAGGAGGCGCGTGGTGCCAACGTGGAGCTGGTGGTGGATCTGGGCTTCAGCCAGTCCTGGCCGGGCTTCCAAGCCGAGGGGCTCGTGTACCGTCCGGACGGCACCACCATCAAGGCGCTGAACCCACTCAACACCTGGATTCCTGTGTCGGCAGCGGCACAGGGCGGGGAAACCATCGACCTCTATGTTGAGGCCGCCGCGAACCCGTTTGTCTTCACCGACAATCCGTTCATTCCCACGCAGTTGGGCGAAAAATTCACGGCCGGGGACGCCCCGCACTACACCATGGCCCGGGCCGACATCAGCATCTTTAACTCCGAAGTGTGGGAGCTGGTCCAGGATCTTGAGGTCCTTGACCAGCTCCAGAATGAGCTGGATCTTGGCAACCCGCGCCGCTGGGACATCCTGTATGCGCTGGAGCGCGCGCTCGACGCCGTTTCACTCACCGATATCTCAGGCACGGCTGCCGCGGCCCGCGCCCACCTCACCGAGGTTCTGGCGCAACCGGCCAACGCCAGCGCGCACCAAATTACGGCCATCGGCCACGCCCACATCGACTCGGCCTGGCTGTGGCCCGTGCGGGAGACGGTCCGCAAGGTGGCTCGCACCGCCTCCAATGTGATCAATCTGCTGGCCGAGAACCCTGAATTCCAGTTCGCCATGTCCTCCGCCCAGCAGTATGAATGGTTGAAGGAGCACCGGCCGGAGGTTTTCGCCAAGGTCAAGGCCGCCGTGATGGAGGGCCGGTTCATCCCTGTGGGCGGCATGTGGGTGGAGTCGGATACCAACATGGTGGGCTCGGAAGCCATGGCCCGCCAGTTCATGTACGGCCAGCGCTTCTTCCGCGAAAACTTTGGCCTGGAATGCCAAGAGGTCTGGCTGCCGGACTCCTTCGGCTACTCCGCCGCGCTGCCGCAGATCGTCAAGCAGGCCGGCGCCAAGTGGTTCCTGACGCAGAAGATCTCGTGGAACACCGTCAACAAGTTCCCGCACCACACCTTCAACTGGGAGGGGATCGACGGCACCCGCGTGTTCACCCACTTCCCACCCGCGGACACGTACAACTCACAGCTTTCCGGTCAAGAGCTGGCGCATGCCGTGCGCAACTTTCGGGACAAGGGTGCTGCCAAGAACTCGCTCGTCCCCTTTGGATGGGGCGACGGCGGCGGCGGACCAACGCGCGAGATGCTGGCCCGTGCCAAGCGCACCAAAAACCTTGAGGGCTCGCCCCAGGTCACGATCCAGAGCCCGGCGCAGTTCTTCACCACCGCGCAGGCCGAATATCCCAACGCCCCCGTATGGAAGGGCGAGCTGTACCTTGAGCTGCACCGCGGCACCTATACATCGCAGGCTTTGACCAAGCAGGGCAACCGTCGCAGCGAGCACCTTCTCCGCGAGGCGGAGCTGTGGAGCGCCACGGCCGCCGTGCGCGGACTGCTGGACTACCCGTACGAGGAGCTTGACCGGATCTGGAAGCTGGTGCTGCTGAACCAGTTCCACGACATCCTGCCCGGCTCCTCCATTGCCTGGGTGCACCGCGAGGCGGCGGAAAGTTACGCCCGGATCGCCGTTGACCTCGAGGAAATCATCGGCCAAGCGACGGCTGCCCTGGCGCCGTCAATCTCGGTGCCCGAGACCGAGGTCTCGACCAGCGAAGGCCGCGCATATTTCAACGCCTCCCCGTACCCGCGCCGCGGCATCGAGTCCTTCGCCGCCGGTGTCCCGGAACCGGGCGCAAAGGAAGTGACGGTGGAGCGGGACGGAAGTGGGAGCGGTGAAATAGTTGTGCGCAACGGGCTCATCACGGTACGTTTCGGCGCGGACGGCGTCATCAGCTCCATCGTGGATGTGGCGGCACATCGCGAGCTGCTGCCGGCCGGGCAGGGTGCCAACCTGCTGCAGCTGCACGCCGATTTCCCCAATATGTGGGACGCGTGGGACATTGACGAGTTTTACAAGAACACCGTGACCGACATTCGTGAGTTGGATTCGCTGGATGTGAGAATGGCCGAAGGGCAGGCCGAGATCACTATCAAGCGCAGTTTCCGGAAATCGCACATTCGACAGCGGGTGCGGATTGTCCCGGATTCCAAGACCATCACGGTTCATAACGACGTTGACTGGCACGAGCAGGAGACGCTGCTGAAGGTCGCGTTCCCTTTGGACGTCCATGCCGATCATGCCCGGTTCGAGACGCAGTACGGGCATATTCAGCGCGCCACACATGAGAACACCTCGTGGGACAACGCCCGATTCGAGGTGTGTGCACACCGCTGGGTGCACGTCGGTGAGCCCGGGTTTGGTGCAGCGGTGGTCAATGACTCCACCTACGGGCACGATGTTTCCCGGCACCCGGGCACCAATGGTTCAAGTTTCACCACGATTCGGCTCTCATTGCTACGCGGGCCACGCTTCCCGGACCCCGAGACCGATCAGGGCCGCCACGAGTTGACGTACGGCTTGGTGGTGGGCGCCGACGTGCAGGACGCCGTGGCCGCCGGCTATGCGCTGAACCTGCCGTTGCGTGGCATGCCAGATGGTAGCGCTGCCGTCGAACCTCTCGTCAGCACGGACTCGCAGGCTGCCCTGATTGAGGCCGTCAAGCTCGCCGACGACGGCAGCGGTGACGTTATTGTCCGCCTGTACGAGCCCCTCGGCGCTAGGGTTCAGCTCACCCTGGACGTTTCCTTCCCGGGGGCTGCCATCGCGGAAAACAACCTTCTGGAGCAGCCGTACGACGCCGGGTCCCTCACCGTGGGTGCCGCCGAGGCATCGGGCAACCACGCGATCCGACTTGCGCTGCGCCCGTTCCAGATTCTGAC
>JBKKBD010000107.1:0-9428 GCA_046714315.1 Specibacter sp. | reverse complement strand
TTAGTCCAGGTAGTCGCGCAGAACCTGTGAACGCGACGGGTGGCGCAGCTTGGACATGGTCTTTGATTCGATCTGACGGATGCGCTCACGCGTAACTCCGTAGACCTTGCCGATTTCGTCTAAAGTCTTCGGCTGGCCGTCGGTCAAGCCGAATCGCATGGCGACCACACCGGCTTCACGCTCGGACAGGGTGTCAAGAACGGAGTGAAGCTGTTCCTGCAACAAGGTGAAGGACACGGCGTCGGCCGGAACGACGGCTTCGGAGTCCTCGATCAAGTCACCGAACTCGGAGTCACCGTCTTCACCCAGCGGGGTGTGAAGTGAGATGGGTTCGCGGCCGTACTTTTGAACCTCAACAACCTTTTCCGGGGTCATGTCCAATTCCTTGGCCAATTCTTCCGGTGTTGGTTCGCGACCCAGATCCTGCAGCATCTGCCGCTGAACTCGGGCCAACTTGTTGATGACTTCCACCATGTGCACGGGAATACGGATGGTGCGCGCCTGGTCGGCCATGGCACGAGTGATGGCCTGGCGAATCCACCAGGTGGCATATGTGGAGAACTTGAAACCCTTGGTGTAGTCAAACTTCTCAACTGCACGGATGAGACCAAGGTTGCCTTCCTGGATCAAGTCCAAGAAGAGCATGCCACGGCCTGTGTAGCGCTTTGCCAAGGAGACAACAAGACGAAGGTTGGCCTCGAGGAGGTGGTTCTTGGCGCGGCCACCGTCGTGGACAATGCGCTGAAGATCGCGCTTGAGCTGATCGTCCATGGCGTCGCCGCCAGTTTTGAGCTTCTCGGTGGCGAAAAGGCCAGCCTCAATACGCAGAGCCAAATCGACTTCCTGCTCCGCGTTGAGCAAGGCAACCTTGCCGATCTGCTTCAGGTAATCCTTGACCGGGTCAGCTGTTGCACCGGCCGACATGACCTGCTGAACGGGTGCGTCGTCGTCGTCCGAATCAGAGTAAACAAAGCCGGTTCCGGTGGCAACTGGACGCTCTGGTTTTGCGTCGTCCTGCTCGTCCTCTTCTGCAGCGGAATCCGAGCTCTGCTCTTCATCGTCTTTAGCGCTGGCCTTGCCGCGTCGGGCCGGGGCAGCCTTCTTGGCTACGGGGGTCGCATCATCACCGGCTGCAGCCTTCTTGGCAGCGATGGTGGCAGCGCGCTTCTGTGCTGGAGTCAGCGGCGCGGTGGCTGAAGAGGTGGGATCCTCGATCTCCTTCGTTGGGGAGACTTTGCTCTTGGCAGTAGCAGACACAGAAAACCTTTCTTACGGCGGTCTGTGGAGTTACCTTCGGGCAACACCACTATGACCCTGTCAAGTCCGCGTTGCTTGGCGCATCACTTCTGCTTGGAGGGTCAGAGGGTATAACTCCCTGTGGGGCGGGTTTGTTCCCGCCTCACCGGAAGAAAATGCCTTCCGGATCCTAATATCCCAAACTTCATTAATGCATCAACACGAACCCAACCGGGTCTCGACTTATAGTGTCTCACGATTTGCCCTGTGCTCCTTGCCCGCACCGCCGCTTCGGCCATGTTTTCCGCCTCCCCAACCGCTTGCGGCCACTCGCGCAGCATCCTCTCAGGGGCGTCACCAAGCTAGGCCGCTTGGTCACCGACACTTTCTTCCTTGCGGCCGTGCCAGGCGGTGCGCTGGTCTTTGGCGCAGGCGGCAATATAGCCAACGGCAAGCAGCTGATCCAACATACTGGCCAACCGGTACTGGGGCTGAAAGTCTTGGCACAGCTGGAAGTAATTGCCAGCCCAAGTGCCCCGACCCTTGCACCATTGAATCCAGCCCAGCAGGCAGAGTACCGGAGCCTTGTCAGCGGCATTTGTGGCGCTGGCTAGGAATGCCAGCAGTGGCTCAGCCCGGTCCAGCCGCTCCCAGTTCGGCCCCTTGGTCCGGCCGTCATGGTCCCCAACCTCACCCACCAAGATGTTGCCAAAGTCTCGGCAAGCGAGCAGGTAAGCCGTGTCGCTATAGCTTTCAATTTCCACGGTGCACGGGGCCGACTGATTGCCGCCATGCCAATTGCGCGGCACCACTAGAGATGTCGTGTCCACGTCTACGAGTCCCATCCCGGAGGCCCCGGTCAGCGCGTGGTTTGCGGTCGTTGCCAGGGCAACGATGACGGTATCGCGTACCGAGGTGTCTGCCAGGCTGGCCAACAAGAACGCGGTCATGGAAGCATCGGGTGTTTGGGGCCATCGGCCCAGACTGTATTCCCAGGCCCCGAGAGTGACTGCGATCTGCGCTGATCCCCGGCCGGAGTCAGCCAGTGGCTCCCGTAGGTCGTTCCCCGCGGCAGCAACGGAGCTGGCAAAGGCTTCATCCTTGACCGCAATGAGCTCCCGGATCTGCTCCTTAGGACTTTCACGGACCATGCTCCCCCGGTAGATGAACTCCGTGTTGACGAAACTTTCCTGGATGGAGACATTGTCCTTGCCAGGCCATGGGCAGCAAGTCGCATCCGTGCATTCCAGACTCCGCCAATGATCGGACCCCACGTACCACGCATCACGCACCGGCAGGCCTGCCTCGGCAAAAGCAACACGCAATGCTAAATAGCTCGCGGCCTGCGGGAAATTCTCTGGTTCAATCCAATCTTCCCTGCCAAAAATTGCAATAAGGCAGCCATCGGCTTCGCGATCGCTGGACAATTGTGATGCGGCAATTTCGGCAAAGTGTTGTGTATCAGGGCTGTCATCCGGCGGCAGGTCCAGCCGCATGGTGGCCCGTAGCCGTTTCCCATTCATGCCGATACATACGATGCTGTGTTTGGGCCAGTACCCCACCATGTGGGGAATGAAAGCCAGGAGGTCCTCACCGGCGCTTACCCTGATTTTGTCTCGTTGATTTCCCATGCCCCAAGGTTCCCGCTGGCCGGGCACGGAAGAAAGGGCCAATGGGCGAATACGCCGAATCTGTGGATAACGCAGGCACGGATCCGCATAAAAACTGGAAATTTCTTCGGGAAGCCCTGAGCGGCTCTCCTTGCAACTGGCCTCAGCGCTTGCGAGCTGCGCGCTGATCCTTTTGTTCTTGCTTGAACTGTCCACGCCGTCGTCGATTGTCGGCGATGACATCACGAAGCGGGGGTACCAGTTCGCCACGTTCAGCCATGCCACGGCGAACCTTGCGACGGGTCAAGGCCACGGCTGCAAAGCCGAAGCCAAGGACTAGGAACTGGAAGGAAAACGCCACGCGGAAGGCATCAAGGGAGTACAGCCCGTCAGGTGAAAAGCCCACACTGTTGAGTAGGTCGAGAATAATGCCGATGATGTACATGCTGATGAGCGCCGCCACGAAACCACCAACGTTGACGATTCCGGTGGCCGTGCCAATCCTGTGGGATGGGTTGAAGGTCCTCGCAAAGTCGAAGGCAATCATCGACGCCGGACCGCCGATGGCCAGCACTAGGACCAAAACCACGAGCAGCCACAGCGGCGAAGGACCCGAATGGGAAATGACGGCCGCCCAAGCGGCCGCTGTGGCTAACGTCACCGCGAGGACCATGCTTGAGCGGCGTAAGGGGTGGCGTCCTACCCAACTGCCAAGGAATGGACCGCAGATAATGCCAACCACCACAAAAAGGCTCAACAATATGCTGGCTGTTCCGGTGTCCAGGCCTTGCCCTGATACAAGGAATGGGTAGCCCCAGGTGAGGACAAAGACCGTGCCGCTGAACTGGGTTGCGAAGTGACTCCACATTCCCAGCCGGGTACCGGGCTGTCGCCATGCCGTGGATAAATCCTCGGCGGTTTCCTTGATTCCGTTCTTGGAGACCGGCGTTTCCAGGCCCTTGGGCGCATTGCGCAGCAAGGCAGCAGAGAGCACGCATGCCAAGACACCCAAAGCGGCGAGTCCGGCAAAAGCAGGGCTCCACCCGGCAGAGTGAAGGACAAAAGCAAAGGGCGCAAGGCTGATGAGCTGGCCAAATTGCCCCAGTTGGCCTGTCAGCTGTGTCAGCACCGGAACCCGGTATGAAGGGAACCATAGCGGGATCAGTCGAATGACGGCAATAAAGGTCATGGCGTCGCCTGCCCCGACGAAAATTCTGCCCACCACGCCGCCAGGGACAGAGGTGGCGGCCGCCAGTTGCAGCTGGCCGACGGCCATCAGCCCGGCACCCGTGGCGATCATGATCCGCGGGCCGAACCTGTCCACGAGGACACCGACGGGAATTTGCAGGACGGCATACACCACCAACTGAATGACAGTGAAGGCAGAGAGCGCGGACGCCGTGGCGTCAAAGCGGTCAGTCGCAACAAGTCCGGCAACACCAAAGGAGGTTCTATGTGTTACCGCAATCAGGTACGCAAATACGCCAACACCCCACACCAACCATGCACGTTTACTATCCACCCAGTTAGCTTATGTCAGCTTGGCCCAGCACCCTGTTGCCCTGCATCTCGGCTCGCCAAATACGCTTCAACGGCGGCACCAAGTTCATCGGCGTCGGGCAATTCGTCGTTGTCCCCGGCCAGGAGCGAACGGCGCGCCGTACCTTCAGCGTGTTCGTCGTACTGCTTTTCAAGATTTGACACGACCGCTGCAACGTCGCTGGAGCCCTCCACTTGCTCGGTAATCTGGCGCTCCACCGCCCGGCCGGACTCCCGCAACCGTTCGCTGGGGAGCATGAGGGATGCCGCGGCACCCAGGAATTCAAGGCCCGCAACAGCGGCCGGAGGGTACTCGGCGTCGGACAGGTAGTGCGGCACATGAATTGCATAGCCAACCACGTTCCGTCCAGCCTCCGTGAGCTTGTACTCGAGGACATGACCCACGGCTGCGGGGATGTCAACGGTCTGCTTCCACGCGGAAATGCCTTCGATCAGATCCGGCCGGTTGCCGTGCACCGTGGCCCCAATGGGACGAGTGTGCGGAACGGGCATCGGCACAGAATGCACCCAAGCCACCAGATTGACGTCGAAGCGTTCAACGAGGGAAAGCACGGCGGCGCTGAACCGCTCCCATTGCAGGTCTGGCTCGTTGCCTTGCAGATAGAGGAACGGAGTGCCCAGAGCATCGACCATGCGGTATAGCACCAGCGAGGGAGTCTTGTAGTCCGTCAGGTGGTCCATGGAGAACGTGATCCGGGGACGGCGCGAGCGGTAGTCAATGAGCTGATCAATATCAAAAACCGCAACGGGTTCCCCCGCGAGTTGATCCTTGAGTTCATGCGAAATCTGCGTGACGACGTGGCCCGCATCGGAAGATCCGGTGAAGGACATGATCATGTTCGCGCCCTGAAGGTCCGCCTCGCCCACCAACTCTTCGTTGAGGACGTACAGGGATTCCGGGCGGTGAAAGGGTGTGTATTGCGTGAAATTCATGATCTTCCTCAGCTACTTGCGTCTCTGGAGTGCACAACACCGCAGGCCCGCCGATCATTCCTTGGCGACAGCCTGGCCCTGAGGACAGTCGTTGGAGTACGACGCCGTGACCGCCTTTGGCGAAGCTGTTCCGGACATTTGAACCCCTGAGTTCTTATGCGGTATTTCCACCCAAATCACTCACGGTACAGGAGCCGGGTGGGCAGACTTGCCCGCCGCTGGCGCCGGCGGGCAATCTCGTGGCGTTGGGGATACGATCGAAGGCAGCGACACCCGTTCAATATCACCAAAAAGTGAGGACTGTATTTCAGTGAGTGTGAAAGAAAACATCAGCTTCCGCGTCATAAGCACGGATCTGGCGAAGGTATCAGCAGAAGCGTTGGTCATTGCCGTCAGCAAGGGAAGCGACGGTCCTGAGCTTGTGGGCGCTCCCCTGTCGACCGCAGCCGTTGCGTCCCTCAATGCTTCCATGACCGCGTTGGGAGTCACAGGTGCAGCCGATCAGGTGGTCCGTCTTCCCGGCCTGCCCGAAACCGGGGCAAAGGTCTTGGTCCTGGCCGGCGTTGGCGCGACGAAGGACGGCGTGGTCAGCGATGAAGCACTGCGTCGCACAGCTGGAGCGGCCGTGCGCCAGCTCGCTGGCCTGAACCACGTGCTCTTTGCCATCCCCACGACGGCGGTTGGCCAGGTCGCAGCGATTGCCGAAGGCGCCGCATTGGGCGCGTACCAATACGCCAGCCTCCACTCGAGCACCAAGGGCAAGCTGGAGGCCGTGGCCAAGATCACCATCCACTCCACCTTAGCCAAGGATCCGGAACTGGCGGCAGCCCTGGAACGCGCATCGATTGTGTCCAACGCGGTCAACGCAACCCGCACGCTCGTCAACGAACCCCCGAGCCAGCTCTACCCGGCCACCTTTGCCGAAGCGGCCAAGGACTTGGCTAAGGGCCTGCCCGTCAAGGTGACAATCCTGGATGAAAAGCGCCTCCTGAAAGATGGTTACGGCGGCATCATGGGCGTTGGCCAGGGTTCATCCCGTCCGCCGCGCATGGTGAAGTTGGAATACAAGTCCGATCGCGCCGTGGCCGATCTGGCCTTCGTCGGCAAGGGCATCACCTTTGACTCCGGTGGAATCTCCATCAAGCCGGGAGCCGGCATGATCACCATGAAGTGTGACATGGCTGGCGCAGCTGCGGTATTGAACGCGGTTCTGGCCGTGGCTGCCCTGGGCCTTGCCGTCAACGTCACCGGCTGGCTCTGCATTGCAGAAAATATGCCCTCGGGCACTGCCATCCGCCCCTCCGATGTCCTGACCATCTTTGGCGGTAAAACGGTTGAAGTTCTGAACACCGACGCCGAGGGCCGCCTGGTGATGGCCGACGGCCTTGTCGCCGCATCGCAGGAATTCCCGGACGTCATCATCGACGTTGCCACACTGACCGGCGCCCAGGTGGTCGCGCTTGGACACCGCACCGCCGGAGTCATGGGCGATGAAGGTGTTAGCGCGGCGTTGAAGGCTGCGGCTGATCGCGCAGGCGAATTGATCTGGCCCATGCCACTGCCCGAGGAATTGCGCCCGTCACTGGACTCACCCGTTGCTGACATGGCCAACATTGGCGAACGCATGGGCGGCATGATGACCGCGGCTGTGTTCCTGCAGGAGTTCATCGGCAAGGGCAAGGACGGCGTGACCATTCCCTGGGCTCACCTGGATATTGCCGGACCAGCCTTCAATGAAGGCTCACCCTATGGATACACCCCCAAGCAGGGCACGGGCATGGCAGTTCGCACACTCGTGGCCTACGTAGAGGACGTTGTTGCCCGTAGCGTCTAACCACGAGTGGTGATACGCAACCAGCGGTTGCGGCGTCAACAACCCCTGATGCCGCAACCGCGTTGGACGGCGCGGGAAATCGCACCGTAAGCAAAGCCATAGTGACTATGACCACAATCACCTTTACTGTGAGCGCAACAAGGGCGTTGGATGGAACAACTGACGTAAGGTGAATGCTGAAAGTATTTGTCTTTGACTTAGAAGAAACCTTGCATCCGCACCGGATGCAATTGTTTCTCTCAATTATTGATGAGATGACGCGCTAACAATATGCGCGTCACCCGAACGCGAGGGAGCGTCTAAGTGGCCGAACAGGCAGCTGGGCAAGAATTCGATATTTTGGTTCTCGGCGGTGGCAGCGGCGGTTACGCAACTGCACTTCGAGCAGTCCAATTGGGTATGACCGTTGGTTTGGTGGAGAAGGGCAAGTTGGGTGGCACGTGCCTCCACAACGGCTGTATCCCCACCAAGGCCCTGCTGCACGCAGCAGAGGTAGCCGACCACGCTCGTGAAGGCGCCTCAATCGGCGTCAACAGCCAGCTCAACGGCATCGACCTGGTCGCAGTAAACAAGTACAAGGACGGCATCATTGCCGGCAAGTACAAGGGTTTGCAGGGCCTCATCAAGGGCAAGGGCATCACTGTCATCGACGGCGAAGGCAAGCTCACTGCAGCCAACACCATCACAGTGAACGGCGTGAACTACACAGGTAAGAACATTGTTCTGGCCACTGGTTCATACTCCCGCAGCCTGCCCGGTCTGGAAATCGGCGGCAAGGTCATCACCTCCGACGAGGCCCTGAGCATGGAAACCCTCCCCAAGAGCGCCATCGTGCTCGGTGGCGGCGTCATCGGTGTCGAATTCGCTTCCGTCTGGAAGTCCTTCGGCGTGGATGTCACCATCATTGAAGGCATGGCCTCCTTGGTCCCCAACGAAGATGCCTCCATCATCAAGGTGCTCGAGCGCACGTTCCGCAAGCGCGGAATCAAGTTCAACACGGGCACCTTCTTCCAGGGCGTGGAGCAGAACAACGACGGCGTCAAGGCCACCTTGGTGGACGGCAAGACGTTCGAGGCTGACCTCATGCTGGTAGCTGTTGGTCGTGGCCCGTCCACCTCCGGCATGGGCTTCGAAGAAGCAGGCGTCACGATTGACCGCGGCTTCGTCATCACCAACGATCGCTTGCACACAGGCGTTGGCAACATCTACGCAGTGGGCGACATTGTCCCCGGCGTGCAGTTGGCACACCGCGGCTTCCAGCAGGGTATCTTCGTTGCCGAGGAAATCGCTGGCATGAACCCCGTCATCGTTGAGGACATCAACATTCCCAAGGTCACCTTCTGCGACCCTGAGATTGCATCCGTTGGCTTGAACGAAAAGCAGGCCAAGGAAAAGTTTGGCGATGCAAACGTCGAAAGCACCGAGTACAACTTGGCCGGCAACGGCAAGAGCGCCATCCTTGGCACCGGCGGCATCATCAAGTTTGTTCGCGAAAAGGATGGCCCCGTAGTTGGCGTTCACATGATCGGCAGCCACATTGGTGAGCAGATCGGTGAGGCGCAGCTCATTGTGAACTGGGAAGCGTACCCGGAGGACATTGCTGGCCTCATTCACGCACACCCCACCCAGAACGAAGCTCTTGGAGAAGCGGCAATGGCTTTGGCCGGACGCCCGCTCCACGGCTAGCAACAAACTCTCTTAGTGCACCCCGCGCCCGCGCCGGGTGCACTAAGCTGAAAATCATACTTAATTTTAAGGAATTTCGTGGCGATGCACCCGAGTGCACCATCAGCGAAATGCAGCGCATTAGAAGGAGAACGGGGACGAAATGTCTGAATCCGTGAACTTGCCCGCCTTGGGTGAAAGCGTCACCGAAGGTACCGTTACGCGATGGCTCAAGCAGGTCGGGGATCGCGTCGAAATCGACGAACCCCTGCTGGAAGTTTCCACCGACAAGGTTGACACCGAGATTCCGTCACCCTTTGCCGGCATCCTGGAAGAAATCCTTGTACCCGAGGACGAAACCGCTGAAGTAGGAGCAACTCTTGCCCGCATCGGCAGCGGCTCCGCTGCTCCGGCAGAGGCACCCGCCGCAGCTGCGGCACCGGTTGAAGCTGCTCCTGTTGCTGAGGCCGCTCCGGTGGTCGAGCCTGTCCAGACCCCGGCCGCTCCGGCCGAAGATACCCACGAAGTAGTTCTGCCTGCATTGGGTGAATCCGTTACCGAAGGTACCGTCACCCGCTGGTTGAAGGCCG
>JBKKBD010000106.1:0-9322 GCA_046714315.1 Specibacter sp. | reverse complement strand
ACGGAGGGTCTTCGCGGGGATCTGCCGCACGCCGTGGCCGAACGCTATGAGGCGGCCAGCGAGTGGGACACATTCGCGCCCATGAACTTCACCGCCACCGAGGCCGAACTTGAAACCCTGCATGCGGCCCACGAAAGTGCTCCCTTCATGTTGTTTGCCCAGGACAGGCGCCACCCCATTTCCATGAATGACGCCATCCCTGCACACTGGGCCATCGCCGGCCCGGACTCCGTTGCGGGGGACAGCCGGTCCGGCGCGGCGGTCAACCTAGCCGCGCAGCCGGGGGAGGATCACGTGATCGCGCTGGGGCTGTACGCGCGCGCACACTTGGCTGACGTGTCCGTGGCTGTTTCGGCCCACGCCGGCGGCGCAGAAGTGGCCGCCCGCTGCATCAACACCGCGGGGGTTGACCGCTTGGGACGGCCGTTCAGCAGGACCCTGGAGATTGCCAGCGGCGCCGTCCAGGCGCTGTACCTTGTGGTTCCGGTGCCCGAGCAAGCAGCCGGGTCCTCTGTGGAGGCCGTCATCACGGTGTCCAGTTCCGCCGGGACCGCGGAACTGCCAGTGCGGCTTGAGGTGGCGCTGGAAGCAGAGCCGGACATCGGTGCCGGCGGCTTTGGCGACCCCCGTGAACTGCGGCGCCTGGCCTGGCTGGACTCCACGCTGGCCCAGGACGACGAGCTGGTGGCGCCGTTCACCTCCGTCCGGCTCGATGAAGCCGCCAGTACGCTGGAGATCCTCGGCCGGACGATGAAGCTGGCCCCTAATGGACTGCCGGCACAGCTGACCTCGACCTTCACCGCCGCCGTGACGGCCATTGGCGGCCCGGCCCGGTCGCTGTTGCTCGAGCCCCTGGCGCTGTTGCCGGAACTGGCGCAGGGCCCGGCGAGCTGGACGTTCTCGCCGCTGGAATTCACCACGCACGGCCCGGCCCGTGTGGGCTGGGAGTGCACAGGGACCAGCTTGGACACCCCGTTGGCCGTCACGGTGGAGGGGCAGTTGGAGGCCGACGGCGCCGCCTCCTTCGCCGTCCGGCTGTCAGTTCCGCAGGGGGCCGCCCCCGTGGAACTGGCGGAAGTTTCCTTGACCATGGTTTTGGATCCCGAGGCCGTGCCCTATGTCATGGGACTGGGCGTGCCCGGTGGCACGCGCCCTGCCGCGATCGACTGGCACTGGGACGTACCCACCAAAAACCAGGATTCGCTGTGGCTCGGCGACACCAACATTGGAGTGCAGGTGGCGCTGCGCGACGACAACTACGAGCGCCCGCTCAACACCAATTTCTACCAAGAGAAGCCGCTCATTGCCCCGGAATCATGGGCCAACCCGGGGGCGGAATCGGCCGGTGCCGGAGTCACACTCAAGGAGGTGGGCGGCGTTGCGGAACGTGACGCCGTCGTACTTCAGGCCAGCAGCGGCGGCCGGACCATGGCGCCGGGGGAGAGCCAGAACTACGGCTTCCGGCTGTTGCTGACCCCGTTCAAACCGATTGACCCGGCCCGCCAGCTGCGCAACCGGTACTTCCACGACCAGGGCAGCGTGGCGGACATTGCCGCGGCCGGTGCCAGCGTCATCAACATCCACCATGCCACCGCCCTGGCGCCGTTCATCAACGACCCCCTGCTGCACGCCGATGCGCTGGCGGAGTACACGGCACAGGCGCATGTGGCCGGGCTCAAGGTCAAGGTCTATGACACGGTGCGGGAGCTGACGGGGCACAGCCCGGACCTGCTGCCCATGCTCTCGCTAGGACACGAGATCTTCAGCGACGGACCCGGGAAGGGGCACATCTGGCCGCAGGAGCACGCCGGCGCCAACTACGTGTCTGCCTGGTACGCGCCCAATGTGGATGACATTGCCGTAGTGACGGCGGGGGAGTCGCGCCTGCAGAACTGGTACATCCGCGGGTTGGACGAGCTGGTGCGCCGGACGGGCCTGGACGGCATCTACCTGGATGACATTGCCTACGACCGCGAGGCCATGAAGCGGGTACGCAAGGTGCTGGCCGCCCGCTGCGCCGAGCCGGAAATCGACATCCACTCGGCCAACCAATTCAACGAAAAAGACGGCTTCGCCTCCTCCGCCAACATGTACATGGAGCAACTGCCGTACACGGACCGGCTGTGGTTGGGCGAGTACTTTGACTACGACAACTCCGATCCGGCCTACTGGCTCGTCGAGGTCTCCGGCATCCCATTCGGACTCATGGGGGAGATGCTGGAGGGTGGCGGCAACCCCTGGCGGGGGCTGGTGTTTGGTATGACGGGCCGGGCCCCGCGCGTGGACAACCGGGCGCTGTGGGCGCTGTGGGCCGAGCACGGGCTGGCCGAGGCGCCCGTGGTGGGGCACTGGGCGCATGAAGTGCCCGTGCGAAGCAGTCACCCCGAGGTGCTGGCCACGTCGTGGATCACGCCGACCGGGCTGGTCACGGCCCTGGCCAGCTGGGCGCCGGAAACCGTGTCCGTGACGCTGGAGTTCGCGCCCGAATTCGGACACCTGGCTTCGGTGTCTGTGGTGGCGCCTTTCGTGGACGGATTCCAGGCTGCCGCAACCTTTGCTCCCGGGGTCGCCATCACGGTGGAGCCGCGGCGAGGTATAGTGCTGGTGGTCAACCAGCCCTGAGGCTTGTACAAAGACGGCGGGCGCGGAGATCCGCGCCCGCCGTTTGCCGTGCTGGGACTCCGCCTAAAACCGCTCCGCCGTCGTCCGTCCCGTTGACCTCTCCGGATGGCATGTCAGCGACGATCGCTGCCTGGATGAAGCCGTCGGCGTACTCGTTGGCGGCAATTACCAGCCAACGGCTCGCGGCAAAAATGAACGGTTCCGCCGCGGTTCCGGCGGGGGATTCCTCCGTGGGTTCGTGGTGCCCCACCGTGTTGTTGGTGAAGGGGATCGACGCAGCGGACTTGCCAGCCAGCAAGTTCCAGCACCACTGGAAGTGACGGATAAGGGTCATTAAAATGAAATAGTGATCATCTTCTTGCATCTATGGGCTGCATCACTTATCTTTGTTAAACGGTTAACATGGTGCGGGTCACAGAATCCACACCGCAGTGCCGCAGGGGGACCGAATAGCCCCAGCAGATACAAGGAGAGTCCATGAGCCAAATGCAACAGGAGTCCACCGAGCGGCTTGCCGCCACGGATGACGTCCCAGCAGTGAGCCGAGTCCGCAGCGGCCGGAGCAAGAGCAAGCGTGGCAAGCTGCCCGAACTCCACGATGGCCTGCCCGTGCGCCGGGTGACCTGGCAGTCGCGTTTGCGCAAGGACAAGCAGATGCTCCTCATGATGATTCCGGGCGTGCTGTTCCTGGCCCTGTTCTTCTACATCCCGATTCTGGGCAACGTCATCGCATTCCAGGACTACCAGCCGTTCCTTGGCATCTCGGGCAGCGACTGGGTGGGCTTCCAAAACTTTGTGGACTTGTACTTCAATCCCGACTTCTGGGTAGCCTTCCGCAACACCATGGTGCTGGCAGTATGGCAGCTGCTTTTCTTCTTCCCCATTCCGCTGGGCCTGGCGCTAGTGGTGGACTCGCTCGTCAGCACCAAGATCCGCCGGTGGTTCCAGTCCCTGGTGTACCTGCCCCACTTCCTTTCCTGGGTGCTTGTCATTGCCCTGTTCCAGCAGGTCCTCGGCGGGGCCGGCCTGGTTAACAACACTCTGCGCGACATGGGCCTGGACACCATCCCGTTCATGACCAACCCCGATACCTTCCCCCTGCTCGCCACCGTCCAGCTCATCTGGAAGGAATGCGGCTGGGCCATGATCATCTTCCTGGCCTCGCTGGCTTCCATTGACGGCTCTCTCTACGAGGCAGCTGCAGCTGACGGCGCCGGCCGCTGGCGCCGCGTGTGGCACATCACCCTTCCCGGCCTGCGCTCCATCATCGTGTTGCTGCTGATCCTGCGCATCGGGGACATCCTCAGCGTCGGTTTCGAGCAGTTCCTGCTCCAGCACGACGCTGTGGGGGCCGGTGCCGCCGAGGTCCTGGATACCTTCACCTACTTTGCCGGTGTGGTCGGTGGCGGCTGGAGCGTGGGTGCAGCCGCGGGTCTGGCCAAGGGCGTCGTTGCGGCACTGCTCATCTGGGGTGCCAACGCACTGGCCCACCGCATGGGTGAACCCGGAATCTTCCAGAAGAAGGTCAGCTAGCGCTGCCGCAAGGCCACTAGCTGAAATAAGGAGAGAAACATGGCAACTACACTTCAAATTCGGCGCAAGGCTTCGCGCCGCGCCCAAGGGCTCAGCTTCAATTCCAACCGCCCCGCCTGGAAGGAACCAGCGTCCCCGCTGTACAACTCCATTAAGGGCATCATCGTTGGCGGGATCACGCTGACCATCATCATCCCCATCCTGCTGGTGGTCTCCACCTCGCTGGCGGATGACAAACAGCTGATCGCGGCCGGAGGCTTTGTCCTGTGGCCCACCAACCCGACCTTCGCAGCCTACGAGGCAATCTTCAGCGGCGAATTCATGTTCCGGGCCCTGGGCGTCAGTGCCGTCATCACGGCAGTGGGCACCTTCCTTGCCTTGTTCACCACCATTACGATGGCCTACGCGACCTCCCGGCCCGTGCTGTTCGGCCGGCCCGTGCTGCTGCTGGTCCTGTTCACCCTGCTCTTTGCCCCAGGCCTGATCCCCATGTTCCTCATGGTCAAGCAGCTGGGACTGCTCAACACACTGTGGTCGTTGATCCTGCCAAGCGCCTTTGCAGCCTTCAACTTTGTAGTCATGCGCTCATTCTTCATGAACATCCCCACCGAGCTCATTGAGGCCGCCCGCATCGACGGTGCCAGCGACTTCATGATCCTGCGCAAGGTCGTGTTGCCGCTGTCCAAGGCAGTGATCGCCGTCGTCGGACTGTTCTACGCAGTGGGGTTCTGGAACGCGTTTTTCAACGCCATGCTCTACATCAACGACCAAACCCTGTACCCGGTACAGCTGGTGCTGCGCAACTACGTGGTGCAGGGCGGCTCCATGGCCGAGGCCATCGGCGTCGCAACCAGCCCGCCGCCGCAGTCCATGCAGATGGCCATTGTGGTGGTTGCCCTGGTGCCCATCCTGATCGTCTACCCATTCCTGCAGAAGCACTTCAACAAGGGCGTCATCACCGGCGCCGTCAAGGGCTAGCCCCCTCCCCAAAGCAAACACGCAAGCAACACAACAAGCCACAAAAAACCAGAAAGAAGATAAAGACATGAAACGAGCTGTCAACGAAGCTGGGGTTTCACGCCGTAACTTCCTGGGCTTGGCCGGCGCATCCGTCGCCGCCATTGCCCTGACCGGAACCCTGTCCGCCTGCGGCGGAGGATCCAAGGAGTCCGGCGGCGCCGAGGCTTCCAAGAAGGTAGTCCTGCCCACGTACAAGGAATTCACCGGCGTCACGCCGGATCTGCCCGGCAACGCCGATGGCCTGGAAGCCGGCTTCCTGACCATGCCCAAGCCCGTCGCCTCCGCCAAGGGTGCCCCACTGACCGGACCCATCAGCGTGCTCTCGGAAACCTTTGAGGTCATGGCCCCCGCCATGCCGGACAATCCCTTCTGGCAGCGTCTGAACACCGCGCTCGGCGGCGAATTCAACATGCAGATCATCGAGGACATTGGGGACGGCTACCCGGCCAAGTTCGCCACGATCCTCGCCGGTGGCGACCTGCCGGACCTCATGTGGATCCCGCCGAACCAGGGCATCCCCAACGTCGGCCCCATGTTGGAGGCCAAGTTCCAAGACCTGACCCCCTACCTCTCCGGCGACGCCGTCCTGGAATACCCTAACCTGGCGGCCCTCAAGCCAGATTCCTGGCGCACATCCGTGGTGAACGGCAAGATCTGGGGCGCCCCCATCCCCAGCACCCCGTTTGGCCAGGTCATGGTCGGAACCTCCCGCACCTGGGACAAGGTGGGCGGCTTGAACGCCAAGGACGCCGACGAGTTCTTCGAAAAAGCCAAGGAACTCTCCAACCCCGGCAAGAAGCAGTACGCCCTGGAACCTGCGTACATCAACGTGCTGCACATGATCACTGAATGGCTCGGCGCACCCAATTCCTGGGCCGTCAACGATGGCCGTTCGCTGACCCACATCTATGAAACAGATGCCTACGTTGCCGGTCTGGAATACGCCGCCAAGCTGTTCGCCGCCGGAGCCTTCTACCCGGACGTCGGCGTCACCAACACCAAGGCCCTGATCCTCAACGGCACCCTCGGCGCAGTTGTCACGGCAGGCCCGCGCGATGTCCGCGGCTTCCGCGCCATGGACGAGGATGTCCAGATGGAAATCCTTGTCCCGTTCAGCTTTGACGGCGCCATCAAGCCCACCTACGACATGGGCTACGGCACGGTTGGCTACACGGCATTCAAGAAGGCCGACGAGAAGCGCATCAAGGAACAGCTCGCCCTCATCAACTGGCTCTCCGCGCCGTTCGGCACCGAGGAATACCTCATGAAGAACTTCGGCGAGGAGGGCAAGGACTTTACTCTCGACAACGAGGGCAACCCCATCATGACCGAGGAAGGCCAGAAGGACCTGCCCGGCGTGGTCAGCGCACTGAACATCATGTCCAGTCCCGAATCCGTGCTGTACAACCCCGGCTTCCCGGACGACACCAAGTATGTGCACGAGACCGAGAAGAAGCTGCTGGAATTTGCGTGGCGCAACCCCACCAACGGCAGCTACTCCGACACCAACGCCAAGGTGGGCCCGAAGATCACCAAGATCGTCCGGGACAAGACCATCGACATCATCACCGGCCGCGCCAAGGTCTCCGACCATGCAGAGGTCCTCAAGCGCTGGAAGTCTGAGGGTGGCGACAAGATCCGTGCCGAGTATGAGGCAGATCTGAACCCGGAAGCTCCCGTGTTCACGCTGCAGCCCATCAAGAAGTAGGCTCCGAGGTGGGTCGGAACGCCACCGCGTGCCGACCCACCACCCGGCACCACCCCACCATGCAACACACAATGAGGAAGGACGCTGCCAGACAATGATTCGACCGACCATCAAGACCGTGGCTGCCGAGGCCGGCGTATCAACGGCTACCGTGTCCTACGTCCTCGCCGGGCGGACCCGCGGCCAGGGCTCGGGCATCTCCAACGAGACCAGCCGGCGCGTCCACGAAGCCGCCATCCGGCTTGGCTACCGCGCCAACCAGGCGGCCAGAGCCATCCGCACGGGCCGCTCCAACCTCATGATGCTGTCCCTGACCATGCTCTCGGACCCTTGGTCACTGTCCGTGTCGAGGGCAGTCGGCGCCGCTGTTACCACTGCTGGCATCACCCCCATGATCCTGGCCGACACCGATTGGCGCCTCGCCATACCGCGCCAAAGCGCCGACGTCATTTTCATTGACGACGCCAGTCGACCAGGTGACGCCGAACTGCTGGCTGAACTGTCCCGCACCAACACACTGGTGGTCTTCAGCGAAACACTGGATCCCGAGGGCTACGACGTGATCCGGTCCATGTCCGGTTCATCAATGGACTCGGCCATGGACCACCTGGCGGCCAGCCACTCGCGCATTGCCTGCCTGACGCCGTCCGGAAGTCTGCGCTCATCGGCCCCCATCAGGTACCGGGCGTACCTCGACGGGCTGGAACGGGCCGGTCTGCAGCTCCGCCCCGAACTCGTGGCAACCTTTGACGGCGATGAACTGAACGCCTACCAGGCCGCGGTGGAACTACTCAGCAGCCCGGAACCGCCTACAGCCATCTTTGCCACCTCCGACTTTGCTGCGATCGCCGCGATCCATGCCGCCCAGCGGCTGCGGCTTGCCGTGCCGGATGATGTGGCCGTGGTGGGCGTCGGCAATACCATCCAGGGCGAGTCCATGGTGCCCTCCCTGAGTAGTGCCGGACCCATCGGCTTCTTTTCCGGGCTGGCCGAATTCCTCGTGGAACGCGCACTGGACCCCGACGGCCCGCCCCGAGTCTTGGAGTTCCCGTGGCAGCTGCTGCTGCGCGACTCCGCACCGCACCGCCCCCAAGATTTGCTGTACCCAGAGAAAGTAGTAATGAAGTGACTGATTTGTTGGAGTCCGTGGCCGTTTCCGGTGCAGCTGTACGTGATATGCGTGTTGGCATTGTTGGCTTTGGCCTGCGGGCGTCGTTGTGGAAGCAGGTGCACAAGCCGGGCCAGGGTTCGGAAGTGGTGATGGTGTGCGATCTTTCCGAGCGTGGCCGGGCCGATGCTTCCGAGAAAATTCCGACGGCGGCCATTACCGGCAGCCTGGATGAACTGTTGGCTGCCGGCTTGGATGCGGTGCTGGTTCTGACGCCTGACAACCGCCATGCCGAGGTGGCGGTGCAGACGCTTAAGGCTGGTATTCCCACGTTCTGTGAAAAGCCGCTGGATGTCACCCTTGAAGCAGCTGACGCGATTCTGACCACGGCGTTTGAAACCGGCACCCGCCTGTATGTTGGCCACAACATGCGGCATATGCCGGTGGTGGTGCAGATGCGGGAGTTGATTCAGGCCGGTGCGATTGGTGAGGTGAAGGCTGTCTGGTGCCGGCACTTTGTGGGCAACGGAGGCGACTATTACTTCAAGGACTGGCATGCCGAGCGGGCCAATTCCACGTCTCTTCTGCTGCAAAAGGGTGCCCATGACATTGACGTGATCCACTGGTTGGCTGACGGCTACTCACGCCGGGTTTCCGCCATTGGAGACCTGGCAGTGTACGGCGATGTCACCTCCCGCCGGGACAATAGTGACAGGCGGATGTGGGATTGGTTCTCGCTGGAGAACTGGCCGCCCACGGAGCAGACGGATCTCAACCCGGTCATTGACGTTGAGGACATTTCGATGATGCAAATGGTGTTGGACAACGGTGCATTGGCGTCATACCAGCAGTGCCATTTCACTCCGGATTACTGGCGCAACTACACGGTGATTGGCACCAAGGGTCGGATTGAGAACTTTGGTGATGGGCCGGGGGATTTCATTCATGTGTGGAACACCCGTTCGCAGGGTGGTTTTGTGGAGCCGGATGTGAAGGTGGAGATCCGCGATGGTGAGGGTGGCCATGGTGGTGCTGATCCGTTGTTGATTGAGGAGTTCCTGCGATTTGCTCGGGAGGGTGGCTCCACGGAGACTTCTCCGGTGGCTGCGCGTGAGGCGGTGGCTGCCGGGATTCTGGCTGCTCAGTCGCTGCGCACGGGCGGCGGGGCTGTGGAGGTCCCAGCCTTGCCGGCGGACCTCGTGGAGTACTTCAACAACGGCCAACCGGCCCGAGCATAAGCGCAAATCCGCGTCATTGTGCCGTGAGGGCGTGGCAAACTGGGGGGGGGGGGGGGGCAGTTTATATGCGCGGGGCCCCGGGGAGAGCCCGCC
>JBKKBD010000105.1:0-7958 GCA_046714315.1 Specibacter sp. | reverse complement strand
CAGATACTTGTTCCGGTCTCAAACAAAAGGTCTGGGGTGTTGGGTGCGTGGTGACTCGAAGTCATTGCTCCTGAACAATTCCTTGATGGTCGCCGTGCGGATCGCGCTCGGGATTTCCTTGGTTGTTATTGCCCTCATGATCGTGGGCTCCACTCGGGCGTCGGCCGCAACGGAACCGCCCCCTGCCACGCAGCTCTCCTTTAGCCCTGATTCTGCCAACGGATCGGGCCTGCCGTCAGGCATTCTGGGCCCTGTCGAAAACGTCGTGGACCAAACCGTGAACCAGCTGCCAGTCGTCGAGGCCATGCCGATTCTCGATCCAGTGACTGCTCCGGTTAGTACAGCCGCCATCCCGATAGTGACCGCAGTGATTGCTCTGCCAGTCATTGTTCCACCGGTGATCGAGGCTGTTGACGCAGTAACGGCACCGGTACTTGAAATCGTGGATCAGGTTGTGGAACCGGTGGTGCAGATTGTGGCTCCCACTGTTGATCCGGTGGCCGCAGTCGAACACGTTGTGCCGGCACTTCCTGAACTCCCCGGCGCTGGTCCCGTAATTCCTGTCGTGCCAGGAGTTGTCACGCCAGATATTCCCGCCGCCAGTGAGGAAGCGCTAGAAACCCCCAACTTCCCGGCAACGCCGGAGTCCCACGCATCTGCCACGAGCACCGTGCAGCCTGGGCCAGAAACTGCGGTCCAGTCGCCGGTGATCGTGGCCCACAGAATTCCTGCGGACAGTTTGGCAGCCGCTGAAATGATCCCTGAGGGCTTCTGGGCAGTAGATGTGCCTGCACAGTCCGGAGCCGGTTCACCTGGTAGCGGTACACAGAGCGCAGCGTGTGGCTCGATGGCGGGACAAACGGTGGGGCCGTGCGCCCCGGCGGTGGCGTCCACTGTCGGTTTAGCACCTTCCGGTGCCGCTTCTGGTGGATCGGGAGGATCCTCGGGAACTGCCGCCAATGAAAACTTCTCGACATCGTTGAATTTTGAGGCTGGGTGGACGGCGATATCCAATGCTGGGTGGCCTCTGCCTGCATCCATGCCCTCCGACCCCGGATCGTCACCTGGCTAGATGACGGTCCGCCCTTCCCGATACCCGGGCGGGCCACGCGGCATTCCCTTGTATTGCACTCGCAACCAAGGCCAGAAAAATCTTTGTCAGGAGTTGGACATCATGAATTTTGTTATTCGGCGATCGCTCTGTGCAGCGGTCTTAGCCGGCGGGCTTCTCGCCCTCGGCGCAGGTGCGGCCAATACCGCAGATCAGTCCATCGCAGGCGTCGGCGATTCCATCGCTGTTGTGGTTGCGACAGCGCCGGCCCAAATGGCACTTGCCGGAAGTGGCTGGTGGCCAACCTACTCGGCAGCGCCGACCCAAATGGCACTTGCCGGAAGTGGCTGGTGGCCAACCTACTCGGCAGCGCCGACACTGATTTAGGGGATTCAGGCCCTGGTTGCCGCAGCGCCAGCCTGACCAGCTTTTCAGAATCCCTGGGAATACGGGGAGGGAACGCTGGTCAGGACTGCGGCGACAACCGCCGGACGGCAAGTGCCAGCCACAATTGAACACGGTCGGGCGTCAACGCGGGGTCATACCCCGTGAGCTCGGCGATCTGGGTGAGCCTGTAGCGGACGGTGTTCCGGTGCAGGGCCAAGGCCTCGGCTACGGCTGCCACGGAACCATTGAGGCGGAGATAGGTCTCTAAGGTGTCGACGAGTTCGGCGCCGTGAGCGTCATCGAAGGCAGTGAGCGGGCCCAAGGCTTCAGCTGCCATATCGGCCATCGGGACGTCGCCGCTGGCCAAGAGAAGGGAGGTCAGGCTCAATCGCTCCGGGACATTGACTTCCAAGCCGCGTGTGATGGCTTCCCGAGCTTCAAAATAACTCCATCGCAAACCGTTCGCCTGGGTATAGGCGCCGCCAATGCCCACGGGAGCGGTGATTCCAACATTGTGCATTTGGTGGCTCAAGTCCCTGCCGAGGACGGCGGGGTCGCCTGCGTGGGTGGGGACAACCAGCAGTAGTTCCTGCCTGCCCTCGGAACTAATCGTGGCGGCAACAGCAAGCTCAAGACTGGCGGGCAAGCTAATGGTTGAAAGAGTTTCAAACTTGCCTTCTTCCACACTGACGAGAAGGACAAAGTTTTTTGTAGCCGGTGAGATTCCCAAGTTTTCCAGGCGTGCCGCCGAATCTGCAGCATTGAGTGTTCCCCGAACAATGTCGGCAATGGCTTGGCCGGCAATCTGCCGTGCGCTTTGACGCCGTTGCACCAAGTTGTTCAACTCAATGCTGATGAGTCCGCGGGCGTAGTCGACAATCCCGTCATCGTGGAAAGGTTTGCGGAGCCACAAGGTGCTTGCATCGCGCTTTCCAGTGGACAGCGCAACCGCATGCCAGGCGCCGTCGTCCGGGGGCGTGCCCGGGGTCGTCGCTGCAACCTCACCGCCGTACTGGGTGATGACCAAATTGGCGGCCACCATGGAGGAGAGCTTCTGAAGCAACGCAGGCAATCCGCCACCGGTCAACAGCGTCCGGGCCAGCACTTGGTGCTCCCGCAGCAGTCGCTCAAGCTTGGTGTAGTGGTCCGATGAACGGGCATCGGCAACGAGTTTTCCGATGGCAATGAATGGGGTGCTGTAGGGAACCTCCACCACTGGAACGGACCAGCGGTTGGCCTCGGCGAGGAGTGCCGACGGGACAGAGTCGTGCTCAAAGCCAATGCCAAAACCAATTCCGACGGCGCCCGCCCGCTTGATCTGGCGCACGAAGGACCGCTGCGCGTCGGCGGTGCCTTGGCGTGCTCCCGTAGTGAGGACCAGCTCGCCGCCACTGAGGAACGACTGCGGATTTTCCAACTCGGTCACGGCGACCCAATCAATGGCTGCCGACAGGGGAGTGCGGGTCGATCCCATGTTCTTAAGTCGCAGGGTGGGAACGGCCAAAAGGTCTGCCAAGGAAAGTGCCATACATCAACTATACAAACGCACTACATGAAGGAGCGCCCGTGGTGCAGTTGGCTATTCATAGTTCCCTTGTTGCTAGCCTAGGCTTTCGCGTAAGCGGTAAGTAATCCGCATCACTCACTTTAGACATAAGAGGTTGAACACCGTGGTCCAGACCTTGCAGAACTTCATCAACGGAGAATTCGTGGCCGTCACCGGAACCGAATCTCTGGATATCGTCAATCCGAGCACTGGCGAAATCGTGGCCAAGGCGCCCATCTCCAGCCAAGCCGATGTTGATGCGGCAATGACAGCGGCGGCAACGGCGTTCAAGTCCTGGAAGCATGCAACGCCGGGGCAGCGGCAAACTGTTTTGCTGCAACTTGCCGATGCCATCGAAGCCCGCAGCAGCGAGTTGGTTGAGGCCCAGCACCGCAATACCGGTCAGGTCAAGGCCATGATCGCCGCTGAGGAAGTGGCCGCCGGTGCCGATCAACTGCGCTTCTTTGCCGGCGCGGCCCGCCTGCTGGAAGGTCGTTCCGCTGGCGAGTACATGGAAAACTTCACGTCGTATGTGCGCCGCGAACCTGTTGGTGTCATCGCCCAGGTAACCCCGTGGAACTACCCCTTCCTCATGCTGGTCTGGAAGATTGGCCCGGCCCTTGCCGCCGGCAACACCGTGGTGCTCAAGCCGAGCGACACCACACCCGAGAGCACGCTTGTCTTTGCCGACATCGCCAAGGACATCGTGCCTGCCGGTGTGCTGAACTTTGTTCTGGGCAATGGCGGCACCGGTGCTGCAATGGTCGATCACAAAACGCCCGCCATGGTGTCCATTACGGGATCGGTGCGGGCCGGCATTGCCGTAGCCACGGGAGCGGCCAAGGGCCTCAAGCGCGCACACCTTGAATTGGGTGGCAAGGCTCCTGCCCTTGTCTTTGCTGATGCCAATATTGGGAAGACGGCCCAAGAAATTGCCGAGTACTCCTTCTTCAATGCCGGACAGGACTGCACCGCCATCACCCGGGTGCTGGTTGAGGAATCCGCCCACGACGAGTTCGTCGGCGCTCTGGCCGCAGCCGCCAAGGGCCTGGAGACGGGCAACCCGGATGAATCCAAGAACTACTTTGGACCGCTGAACAACGTGAACCACTTCAATGACGTGGTCAAGGTGGTGGAGAACATCCCCGACTACGCGACGGTTGTCACCGGCGGCAAGCGCGTTGGCGAGAAGGGCTTCTTCTTCGAGCCGACAGTGGTTGACGGCGTCAAGCAAAGTGATGACATCGTCCAGCAGGAAACGTTCGGCCCGGTGATCACCGTGCAGACCTTCAAGACGGAAGAAGAAGCGGTTGAGCTGGCCAACGACGTTGACTATGCACTGGCCTCCAGTGTCTGGACGTCCAACCACGGAGTAGCCATGCGCGTCTCCCGAGACCTTGACTTTGGGGCCGTGTGGATAAATACCCACATCATGCTCACAGCCGAAATGCCCCACGGTGGTTTCAAGCAGTCGGGCTACGGCAAGGACCTGTCCATGTACGGCGTGGAGGACTACACCCGGATCAAGCACGTCATGAGCAACCTGGACGCGTAGCTCCACTACGGCTTTAGAACGGCGCATAGACCGCCGAGAATTACCCCACTTCCACCATTTTGAAAGGTAACCCCATGTCTGAAATTCAGTTCCGCCTCGAGCAGAAGCGCCAGATCCTCGGCGCATTCCCCGGCCCCAAGTCCGTGGAACTCGAGACCCGCCGCAAGGCTGTTGTTGCTGCCGGCGTGGCCTCAGGTGTCCCTGTCTACGTTGCAGATGCCGACGGCGGCATCATCAAGGACGTTGACGGCAACTCCTTCATCGACCTCGGCTCGGGCATTGCCGTCACCAGCGTTGGCGCCTCCGATGCCAACGTTGTGGACGCCGTCCGCGAGCAGGTTGGCCACTTCACCCACACCTGTTTCATGGTCACGCCGTACGAAAGCTACGTAGCCGTGGCAGAGGAGCTCAACGCACTCACCCCCGGCACCCACGAGAAGCGCACCGTGCTGTTCAACTCCGGCGCCGAAGCTGTGGAGAACGCCGTTAAGGTGGCCCGCCTTGCCACCGGCCGCGACGCCATCGTCGCCTTCGACCACGCCTACCACGGCCGCACCAACCTGACCATGGCGCTGACCGCCAAGGCCATGCCGTACAAGACCAACTTCGGTCCGTTCGCCCCCGAGATCTACCGCGTACCCATGAGCTACCCGTACCGCGAGGAAGCCGACATCAAGGGTGAAGAGGCAGCACGCCGCGCCATCACCATGATCGAGAAGCAGATCGGCGCCGGCTCCGTTGCCGCCATCTTGATCGAACCCATCCAGGGCGAGGGCGGCTTCATTGTCCCGGCCGACGGCTTCCTACCCACCCTGGCCGCCTGGGCCAAGGAAAACGGCGTCGTCTTCATCGCTGATGAAGTCCAGTCCGGCTTCTGCCGCACCGGCGAGTGGTTCGCTTCCCAGCACGAAGGTGTTGTCCCGGACATCATCACCATGGCCAAGGGCATCGCCGGCGGCCTTCCGCTGTCAGCCATCACCGGCCGCGCAGATCTCATGGATGCAGTACACCCCGGTGGCCTCGGCGGCACCTACGGTGGAAACCCCATTGCCTGCGCCGCAGCGCTGGCAGCCATCAAGACCATGAAGGAGCACGACCTCAACGGCCGCGCTGCGAACATTGAGCGCATCGTCACCGACCGCTTCAACGCACTCGCCGAAGAAATGGGTGAGGCTGGCATTATCGGGGAGATCCGTGGCCGCGGTGCCATGATGGCGATCGAACTGGTCAAGCCCGGCACAGCCAACACCACCAAGGAAGTCAACGCAGAGGCCGCCAAGGCCATCGCCGGCGCCTGCCTTGCGGCTGGCGTTATCATTCTCACCTGTGGCACCTACGGCAATGTGATCCGCCTTCTCCCGCCGTTAGTCATTAGCGACGAGCTCCTGAACGACGGCCTGGACGTTCTGGTGGACGCCATCCGCGCAGCAGCATAGCCGCTTCTGAGGTACGACGGCGGCACCCCGGCTGGACTTTTAGCCCCGCCGGGGTGCCGCTTTTGTTTTGGTCAATACGATGGAGCCCCCGCCAGCCCAAAGTACTGCTCCAATGTCCGGTAACCGCGCTGGTGCATGTCGGTCGCTGTCCGGACGCCGATATAGCGCAGATGCCACGGCTCGAAGGTGTAGCCGGTAATGCTGTTGTAACCGTTCGGATAACGGATGATGAAGCCGTAGCGCCAAGCGTTCGTTGCAGCAAATTTCCCTGCAGGTGTGTTGGCAAAACAGGCCTGCAGGGAACACGCATTATTGGGGTTGCCAATATCTTGGACTAGACCCGTTTGGTGCTCGCTGTAGCCGGGCCGCGCCGAAATCGTATCCGCGACCGACTGGCCGTAAAGGGACACGTAATAGTTGTACAGGCTGGTTTGTGCGTCATAGGAGCGGAATCCGCTGACGGTTGTGACCGTGACGCCGGCGGCAGCGGCGCCGCGGATCAGCTGGGCCATCTGGTTGGCGGCCTCACGGCGCATGAGCTGGGATCCGGACCAGATCAGGTCAGTTGGGGCCCGGTTGAGCGGGGAATTGGGTCGGCGTTTATTGACCACCACGCCAATACTGCGGGACGTAGGGACCACGCTGACTCCAACGCCGGATGCCCAGGTGATGGTGCCGCCAAGGAAGGTTTGAACACAACGTCGGGGCTCGTTCGAACACGATTCCTCAGTCATGGGATAGCCAAGGGGACTACGCTCGTATCCCATTTGGACCCATTTGGAGCCGATACCACCGGCAATACTATGGGCGCCCACAGATGACTGCCAGTAAATGTATCCGCCTTGATACGTTTGTACGCAGCCTCCGGAAATGAGGGTGCAGTTCTCCCCGCTGATGGGGTAGCCCAAAGGGCCTAGTTCGGCACCGGACTGGTCCCACCGGTTTCCGATGCCACCGTACACGGCATTGGCCCCGGCAGCGGACTGCCAATAAATGCGTCCACCTTGGAAGTTCTGCATACAGCCGCCGTTGGCCAGCGTGCAGTTTTCATCGCTCGTGGGATAGCCAAGAATTCCCCGCTCCCGGTTGAACGTGGCCCACCGGGCGGCAATTCCGCCAAGCGCAATGTAGGCGCCGGAGTTCGGGGACCAATAGATGGAGCCGTGCCGGTAGGCCTGATAGCAGCCTCCTTGCGGCAGGGAACAGCGCAACGGTGTGATGGCGGCGCCAAGGCGCCCCGCGGCACCGCCGCTTGAAGCGTACTTATTCGCAATTGCCCCGTTGTCCGGAGTGGCCGCCATTGCTGCCTCGGGCTTGGCTAAAGAGGCTCCAGCCAAGGACAACATGACGATTGCTGCCATGACGATTCGGTAGATCTGCATGGTCCCCCACTCTTCATCGCGTTTGGTATTTTGACCGTAGACCCATCCTCCGGGCTGAACAAGGATTTTAAGTTCGAGGTCCGATAGCGCAGGTATTACGCGGTGCTGGGTATTCTGGGAGGAATATTCTGTTTCCGACTCGGCACTTTGGGGTGGCATGGGCAACGAGAGCTTTGATCATCGGTATCCGGCGATGTTTCAGCCCGGCGGTGACGCATGGGCGACGCCGGAGCCTCCGTTGGCCGCAGCGGTTCCGCCCACCGAGGTAATCCCGCCCACCCCGGCAACGATCGGCAACGACGCTGCCTTACCATCCAGTCCAGAAGAAATACTAGTGACCGGACCTCGCACCCCTGGACGCGAGGTCCGGTGGAACGCGAGGTCCTGGATCATCTGCAGCATTGCTGTTTTTGTCACTTTGGCCGTGGCCACTTTTTGCTTTCTGGCCGTTTCCTTCATTCCGTCCTCGAGCAGGTGGGGTGCGGGGGAGGGACAGGGTATTTCAGCAAGCCCGTGGGGCTACACCATCCTTCAAGGCGCTCCGGCATTGGTCACCGCCGCGTTAGCTATGCTCGCGGCTGCCTTTTTCCTGAGCTCACGC
>JBKKBD010000104.1:0-11734 GCA_046714315.1 Specibacter sp. | reverse complement strand
GCTCCAGGGTTCACCGAAAAGCTCAACGTCTCCGCTGTCCGGGTGTAGCAATCCCAGTGCCATGCGTGCCGTGGTGGTCTTCCCTGACCCGGACTCGCCCACCACACCCAGAGTTCGTCCGGGCAACAGCTCGAAGCTGACGTTGTGCACGGCCCGGAACGTCGCAGACTTAGCCATGCTGAAGTTCTTGGACAGGCCACGGGCGCGCAGCAGCGGCTGGACGACGGCGGCCAACTCACCCCGGAGCGGCACCGTTTTGCCGGGCCGAGGCAGTGAGGGCGCCGGTGCGCCGTCGTCCGGGGAGAGGCGCGTGAAGCGCGGCTTGCCAGCGGGAACTGCCGCCAGCAGTGCCCGCGTATACGCATGTTGCGGGTCGGTGAGGACTTGTTCTCGTGAGCCATGCTCCACGATGCGCCCGGCCTGCATAACGGCAATTGAATCGGCCACGTTCGCCACGGCTGCTAGGTCATGGCTGATCAAGAGCATGCCTGAACCGGCCTCGCGCAGCTTGCCGAGGAGTTCCATGACGGAGGTGGCAATTGTCGCATCCAGCGCCGTGGTGGGTTCATCGGCAATGATCAGCGCGGGGTCCAAGGCAATGGCCGAGGCAATCAGTGCCCGCTGGCGCATGCCGCCGGACAGTTCTCCTGAACGTTGGCCTGCCCGGCGTGCCGGGTCATCTAGGCCCACTGCCGCCAACAGCTCACTAACGCGTGCGGCTCGTTGTGCCCCGGAGCCTCTCGTGTGCAGGCGCAGCGAGTCGTCGATTTCCTTGCCGACGGTTCGGAGTGGGTCCAGCGAAGTCAGGGCATCCTGCAGAATGAGCCCCACGTGCTTGCCTCGGAGAGTACGCCAGCTTCGCTGCGAGAGATTCCTTGCGTCGTGACCGGCAACTTCCAGTGTTTTGGCTTGCACCATTGAACCAGAGCCGGCCAAACCGATCAAGGATCTGGCGAGCACAGATTTGCCCGAGCCTGATTCGCCCACCAGTGCCAAACACTCCCCAGGGTTCACCGTGAGGGAGACACCGCGCACAACCTTGGTACCGGCGAATGAGACGTGCAGATCCTCGACCCGCAAAATGGGTTCTGCTTTGATCATCGGGTACCTCCGAGCTTCAGGGATCGGGCGAACACAGTCGAAGCTGCGGCAACGAGCACGATGGCCAGCCCTGGGAAAAACGTCATCCACCACGCCAGGGAAAGGTAAGTGCGCCCGGCTGAAAGCATGGTGCCCCATTCCGGTGCCGGCGGTGGTGCCCCGAGTCCCAGGAAACTCAGGGCCGCCGCCCACAAAATTGCCTGTCCCAGTCCCAGCGTCGCAAGCACGGCAATGGGGGCGAGCGCGTTGGGCAGGATGTGGACGGCGAGAATGCGGGACCGGCTGCGCCCAAGAACGGTTGCGGCCTCAACCATGGGAGAGGAGCGCAGGGCGATGATCTGTGCACGGATCATCCGGGCGTATCCGGGCGCAGAGGTCAGGCCAACAGCTATGACGGTTGTCGTCACACCCGGCCCCGCAAGGGCGATGAAGACTAGCGCCAGCAGGAGCCCGGGCAAGGCAAAGAGCACCTCAAGGACGCGACCGATGCCAAAGTCCAGCCACCGTCCACCAAAACCGGCGATGGTCCCGAGAATCAGGGCCAAGCCGAGCCCAATTGCCGTTGCCGCGGCCCCAATAAGCAACGAGGACCTTGAGCCGTGGACGATGCGCGAATAAATGTCACGCCCCGACTCGTCGGTGCCGAGCAAGTGCCCGGCACCGGGGCCGGAGAAAGCTTCGACGGGATTGATGGCCAGCGGATCCGTCGGCGCCAACAGGTTCGGTGCGATGGCTGCAAGAATAAAGAAGAGAAGCACGACGGCGGCCAGTCCTCGGGGGACCTGTCTGAGAAGTCTTCTCAGCACTTTGGCGTCCGGTCGGGGTGGAAGGGCCACGTGCGGGGCCAGGAGCGGATCAGTCGTTGGAGCGCTCGGTTCATGATTAATCATGGTCGGCCAATCCGCGGGTCGGCGAGGCGTTCGGCAAGATCCGACAGGGCCATGATGACCACGTAGGCGGCAGCCGACACTAGCGCCACACCTGTTACCAAGGGGATGTCGCGGGACGTCACGGCTGAGAGTAGTGAACGTCCCAGTCCGGGTCTGGCAAAGATCGACTCAACGACAACCGCGCCGGATAGGAGCGAACCCAAGGCCCACCCAGAGAGTGCAATGCCGGGAAGGGCGGAGTGCCGTAGGGAGTGCCGCAGCAATAGGCCGACCTCTGATTCTCCGCGTGCCCGTGCGGACAGGGCAAAGGCAGAACGTTGGGCTTCCAACATGGTGTCCCGCATGACTTGACCCAAAAAACCGGCCAGCGGCAGGGCCAAGGTGATGACAGGCAAAATCAGGCCAGCAAGCGAGTTGGTACTTACCGGTGGAAGCCAACCCAGCAACGTCGAAAAAACCATGATGAGGACGCTGGCCAGCCAGAAGTGTGGCACGGCCGCCGAGACAATTTCCAGGCCCGAGGCCAGCGCCGAACCGAGGACCCCGCTGCGTGTGGACAGCATGGCGAGAATAAGCGCCATGGCCCAAGCCACAAGCAACGCGAGCCCGGCAAGGATGAGCGTGGAGGGGAGTAGCTCGCCAAGCACCTCGGACACGGGGCTCTTGAGTGAATATGACGTACCCAAATCACCCGTCGCCAGTTGACTCAACTGGCGAAAGTACTGGACGAACAATGGCAGATCCAGGCCGTAGTAGGCGCGGGCAGCAGCAAGAGCCTCGGCCGAAGCTTGGGAGCCTGGGCCACCCATGATCGCTTCTGCCGGATCCCCGGGAATCATCCGGATGCCAAAGAAAATGGCTGTGGCCACCGCCCACAACACGAAGATGCCCCCGGCAATCTTACCCAGCAGCCACCGGACGGATGACCCAACAGTGCGGGGTAGATGGGCTGAGGAGGCCGCAGATGTACTCATGGCAGGGTGTCTTTGGAGCGAAGCTAGTTGGCCAGCCAGGCACCAAAGAAGGTGGGGGTGGCCACTGCCGTGGTCGTCCCTACATTCTTCAGCTTCTCTGAGTACAGGAAGTGATTTTGCTGGTTGTAGAGCGGCAGAATGTAGTAGCCCTCGAGAACCTTCTTCTGCGCTTGGGTGTAGAGGTCCTTTCGTGCCGCCTCATCCTTGGTGGATCCGGCGGTGTCTAGCAAGGCGTCCAGATCTGAGTTCTTGACCTGGGAAAGGTTGGCGAAGTAGCCAGAGGGTGCGGGAATGGTCGAATCAGAGTGGAACAGGATGGACAGGACGCTCGGGCCAACCTTGGTGTAGGGGGCAGATACGAGGTTGTAATTGTTCTTGGCCAAGTCCCCGTACCAGCTGGAGAGATCCAGCAGGTTGATCTTGATCTCGATGCCAGATTCCTTGGCGGTAGCCTGCATCTGTTCAAAGACCGACTGCTCTGCAGGAATCGACTGGCTCGTGCTGACCGGGAAGGTCAGGGAGAGTCGAGTGCCGTCCTTGACCCGGTAACCCTCGGAATCGCGTTCGCTCCAACCCGCGGCATCGAGTAGCTCGCCAGCCTTGGCCGGGTTGTACTGGAAGAGGGACTCTTCAGAGTAAGCCAGCGGCTCGACGCTGGAGAGCGGGGAGAAAGAACGCGGTGCGGTGCCGAAGAAGAGGGAATCGATGCTGGCGTTGATGTTCACCGCATGGATGAAGGCTTCCCTGACGCTGAGATCATTGAACGGTGCCTTGGACGAGTTCAGCTCGATCCGGTTGGAAGCTCCCGGGCGGGGTGCATCCAGGTGTTTGATGGTGGAGTTTTTGGCAGCTGCGGCGATGGCATCCGGCTGGGCGTTGTCAATGACCTGCACGTCGCCGGCTTGGAGTGCCGCGTAGCGTGTTGCAGCCTCGGGAATGAACCGCCAGGTGATGCCATCCAAGTAGGCGGTTCCCGAATGTGCGGCCGTCGGGTCGGGCAGGACGTAATCGGCGTTGCGCACCAGATTTACGGAATCTTGTTTCTTCCAGGACTCGATCTTGAAAGGTCCGGTGCCCACGGGAGAGACACAGTTTTCAGCCTGGGTGCGCTTGAGTGCCGTCGGAGATTCGATGGCCACCCAAGGCATCGAGAAGGACTCGAGGAGGGAGTTGTCCGGCGTCTTGAGTTTGAGCTCGAGGGTGCGGGCGTCGACGGCCTTCATGGAATCGATCTTGCCCAAAGCCAAGAATCCAGTGGAGGAGGCGGTGTCGGGATTCAATAGGTGTTCAAAGTTTGCCTTGACGGCTGCAGCATCCAGGGCGGTGCCATCCGTGAACGTGATCCCGTCACGGATCGTCACCGTGCGGGTCAGTCCGTCGTCGGAAACCGTGGAATCTTGGGCCAGCCAGGGGATCAGTTGACCGGCGGAGCCCTTGGTGTAGAGCGTCTCAAGGTACTGCGAGGAAACAAGTGCCTGCGGATAGTTTCCGCCAACATGAGGATCCAGGCATGTCGGTTCGGCATCGCCTGACGCATAGACCAAGGTGCCGCCCGTGACGGGCGTGCCAGCGTCGGTGCCGGCATCCGAGTTGGGGGTTGCCGGCGTGCAGCCAGCGAGAACGAGTGCCGCGGCCAGGGCCGTCGCGGCCGGTAAAAATCTGTTGGCCATGGGGCGAGCGAGAGTCATGAAGTTCTTCCTGCAAACCAGTGAAAGGGAGCGATGCATGAATGTTCGCCATCTGTTCCTCTCGGCATGTGGCCTCGAGAAGCGTAGTGGAGTGCACCGCCATCAACCATAGCGTTTGTGGCGCGTCAGGCTCAGTGGCTTGTGGGACAGATCATAGATCGGTGTGACAGTGTCACCCCGCGACCAATCAGGTGAGAACCTTAGTGGCCCGGCGATTCCGGGTGTGACGTTTGTATCTGTCGCTACTCTCCTAGTGAGAGTAAGTATGGCAATTCTTGCCACGGATGAGCCTGGAAAGGTTCAAACCCGGCTCCGCGCCGGGCTGGGGCCCAGTCATCTACTATTGAAGCTGGCGCTCTCCCTGCCCGTGGCGCGCGGGCATGAAGAGGCCCATGACTAAACGAGGGAGTGTCCATGGCCAAGGCTCCAACCGTCTACGACGTTGCCGCCGACGCTGGAGTGTCAATCGCGACAGTTTCACGCGTACTGCGTCGTCCGGCAGATGTTCGTGAATCAACCCGTGAACGAGTTATGACTTCGGTGCGGGCGCTTGGCTATGTACCTAGCGGCTCGGCCAGAGGCCTCGCGGCGCGCCGCACAGGTGCCCTCGGGCTCTACTTTCCAGGCTTTGACGCCATGGATGACATGGGAGAGCTCAGCGAGCTCTTGACCGAGGATTCGCCGGGCTTCTCACTTGTTGACGACGTCGGTGGTGTCCCTGAGTCGCACCAATTCAACCTTTACTTTGACGAGGTGCTGCGCGGAGCGGAACTTGAGGCGTGGCGACGCGGGTTTGCCTTAACAGTGGCCGTCGGGCGGGGTGGCTTGGCGGCCGATGCGGCCCGTGACATGGCGGGCCGCGTCGATGGCCTGCTGGTACTTGCCCAGAGCGTTCCTGATGTTGCGCTGGAGCAGCTCGCTAGGAGCATCCCCATCGTCGTTCTCGCAAGTCAGGCTCACAGTGTGGCTTTCGATAGTGTGACGGTGAGCAATCACGAGGGAATGCACGCTCTCACGGCTCACGTGATCGACGACTTGGGGATTCAAGACATCGCCTATGTGGCTGGGCCGCTCGATTCGCCAGATGATACTGACCGCTGGGCCGGATTCGAATCGGCGCTGCGTGAGCGTGCATTGGATCCTGGCGACGCGAGGGTAATTCGCGGTGAGTTCACCCGGGCATCTGGCCGCCGCGCTGGCGCCGATCTGCTCAACTCCGGGACCGTGCCCAAAGCTGTCATCTGCGCCAATGACCAGATGGGCCTTGGTGTGCTGGATGCCCTGACAGGCGCCGGACTACGAGTCCCAGACGACGTTGTTGTCACGGGCTTTGACGGGATTGAGGCCGCCAACCTTTCATCCCCGCGACTGACCACTGTGCACCAGCCGATGGAGCTCGTAGGGCGTGCAGCCATTCAGCTGATGCAGCGCAGGCTCGATGATCCAGAGGCGGAACCGATGAGCATTCGATTGCCGGTCAGGGTCCTCCTGCGCGAGAGCTCAGAGCGCTCGTAACACTGTATGTCTAGGCAAGGGGGTCTTGCGGGACAGTAATGTATGCGCATACACTCGGTGGAGACCAGAGGGTGCCAGTGGCACTCCGGCGTAGCGCAGCCCGCAGGGGTTGCCTCGTGACAGTGAAGACATGAGGAAGCAAGAGTGTCAATGACGAGCTCGAAAACACGAACTAAACGATTATCGGTGATCGCCGGAATCTCAGCTGTTGTCATGCTCATCTCTGGATGCAGCATCCAGATTAAGAGCGAACCGGACCCCTCAATTCCGGATGACACCATGCTCATTGCCGCCGACAAGGGTTCGCCCATGTTCGAGAAGATCTTTAATCCGTATCTCTTCAACAAGCGCGTTGCGGCGAGCTACATCTACGAGCCACTCACCGCCGTCAACGTCCTCGATGGCACGCAAACTCCCTGGCTTGCCGAAAAGGTGTCGTTGACGGACGCTCGCACCATTGACTACACGATCCGCCAGGGCGTCACCTGGTCCGACGGCGAGAAGTTCACCCCGGAAGACGTCGCCTTCACCTTTGAGCTCATTAAGAAGTACCCCACTCTGGATATCAAGGGGGCCTGGCAGCACATCGAGAGTCTCGACGTCGAAGGTGACCACGTCATTGTGCATCTCAAGGATGCCGACGCCCCGGCCGCCGATGTCATCTCGCTGACGCTGATCGTGCCGAAGCACATTTGGAAAGACGTCGAGAGCCCGGATACGTGGCGTGATGAGAATCCAGTGGGCACGGGCCCATTTACTGTTGGCAACTTTTCCTCCCAGCAATACACCATGGACAAGAACCAGGACTATTGGCAGGCGGACAAGGTCGAAATTGAGCACCTGGTGCTGCCGGCCGCTACGAGCGAACTGGACATCGTGACCAAGGGTTTCGACTGGGCATACTCATTTATGAGCAACGTGGAGGGTACCTGGGGCGCGGCCAATGCCGACAACAAGAACTGGTTCCCGCCAGGCGGCGTGATCAGCCTGGTGCCCAACTTGGCAAAGGCCCCCTGGGACAACGTGGATCTGCGCAAGGGCATTGCCTTGGCCTTGGATAGGGACAGGATTGCCGACTCTGCCACGGAGGGTTATATGGGCAAGGCCGGCCAAACCGGACTCATGCTGCCCAACCAGGATTCCGAACTCAATCCCGACATCCCCAACGACGGAGTCATGGCCCAAGACACCGACGCGGCGCTGGAGTCTCTGAAAAAAGCCGGATACACGCTGGTCAACGGAACCATGGTGGACGCCGAGGGCAAGCCGTTTACGTTTTCGGTCACGACGGCCAATGGGTACGCCGACTGGCTGCGTGCCATTCAAGAGGTGCGCAAGCAACTCAGTGCGATCGGTATTGACATGACGATCAAGCAGCCCCAACCGGCCGGGTATCAGCAAGCCATCCAGAATGGCGACTACGAGGTAGCGATGGGCGGTATGGGTGGCGGCAACGTCTTTCAGGCCTACAACAGCCTGCTCTCCAGCGAGTTCTACGTAAAGAACGGAGAGCTGGCGCCCAGCAACTTCCAGCGCTACAGCGATCCAAAGACCGATGCCCTCCTCACGCAGTACAAGGAAACCATCGATCCCGCCAAACAGCTGGAGATTAGCCAACAGCTCCAGCAAATCGTCTACGACCAACTTCCCGTCATTGGCCTCTACTACGGCGGTTTGTGGGGACTGTACAACACCTCCAAATTCACCGGCTGGCCCACTGAGGAAGACCCCTATGCGCCGCCGCAAACCTACGACTCGAGCCCGCTGCTGATCTTCACCAAGCTCAAGCTCGCAAACAAGGACGGTGAGTAGTCCGTAATGTACGTACTTCGTCGAATTGGCCTTTTTCTGCTCACCCTGTGGGCAGCCGTCACCTTGAACTTCTTGTTGCCGCGCATGATGCCCGGTTCCCCCACTGATGCAGCCATTGCCAAACTTGCCCAGAATGGGCCGGTCACCGATGCGACCCGCAAAGCCATCGAGGCCCAGCTGGGTGTGCCTGACGGCAACATCTTCGAGCAGTATCTCGGCTACCTGCACCAGGTCATCACCCTGGACTTTGGTGTCTCCTATACCTTCTACCCGCAGTCTGTTTCTGAAATGATCTGGCAGGCGTTTCCTTACACCGTGGTGTTGGTGGGCCTGGTAACGGTCATCGCCTTCGTGCTCGGAACCCTCATCGGTGTTCTCACCGCATGGAAGCGCAACACCTGGCTCGATGCCTTGCCAACTCTGAGCGGCAGCTTTGCCAGCACCTTCCCCTACTTCTGGACAGCCCTGCTGTTACTCTTCTTTGCCGGGTATGTCCTGCACCTTTTCCCCACTTCCGGCGCATTCGGACCAACCGCAACGCCAGCCCTGAGCTGGGACTTCTTCATGGACGTGCTTTACCACGCGGCGCTTCCGGCCCTCACCATCCTCATCACCTCGCTTGGCGGCTGGATCATCGGCATGCGCAACGCCATGATCAACACGCTCGGCGATGACTATGTGACGTTCGCCGAGGCCAACGGCCTGAAGGGTCGCACCGTGGCAATCCGTTACGCGGCACGCAACGCGATCCTGCCAAACCTCACCGGATTCGGACTGGCTCTAGGCGGTGTCGTGGGCGGTTCGGTGCTCGTTGAGCAGGTGTTCGGTTATCCGGGCATCGGCTACCTGCTGTTCAACGCCGTCATCGGCCAGGACTATCCGTTGATGCAGGCACTGTTTCTGATGATCACCGTCAGTGTGCTCATCGCAAACTTCCTCGTGGACATCATGTACGGGGTACTCGACCCAAGGACACGACGATGACAATTGCTCAGAACGTTTCGAAATCCACAGCGCCGTCGATCAAGCCGCCGCGTAAATTCACCTTCATCACCAGATCGGCCGCCACCCTATGGGCCAATTGGAAGTCCCGGCTGGGGCTCATCATTCTCGCGTGCTTCATCTTTGTCGCCATCTTCGCACCCTTGCTTGCACCGTATGGCGCCTCACAGGACGGCTTCGAGCGTAATGCCGACGCCAGTGCGGCGCATTGGTTCGGCACAACGGCGGCGGGCGAGGATGTGCTCAGCCAGCTGATCTACGGATCACAGATCAGCGTTTCCGTGGGCTTCATCGCCGGGCTCTTGTCCACGCTCGTTGCCATCGTCATCGGCCTGAGCTGGGGATACATCCGCGGCTTCGGCGCCGACGTCATCAACTTCATCGTCAACTTGTTCCTGGTCATCCCCGGGCTACCGCTCATGATCGTGATTGCCGCCTACTTGCAAAACGGTGGCCTGGTCATGATTGTTGCCGTCATCGTCATCACCGGATGGGCATGGGGCGCACGCGTGCTTCGTGCGCAAACTCAGACGCTGCGGTCCCGCGACTTTGTCACGGCGGCACGCTTCTCAGGTGAGCCAGCTTGGCGCATCGTGTTCAAGGAGATCCTGCCAAATATGACCTCGATTATTGCCGGCGGCTTCTTCGGTGCAGCAACCAGTGCAATCCTCGCCGAGGCCGGACTGGAATTCCTGGGCCTGGGAGACTCAAGCATTGTCAGCTGGGGAACCATCCTCTATTGGGCACAGAACTCCAACGCACTCCTGACCGGACAGTGGATCCTGCTGTTCGCCCCGGGCCTGTGCATTGCCCTGCTCGCCCTGAGCCTTACGCTCATCAACTTCGGCGTCGATGCGATCAGCAATCCGCGCCTCCGCGAAGGGAAGTCACGATGAACCCCATTCTTGAGGTCAAGGACCTCTCGGTGGTTTACGAGTCCACCGGTTTCACTGCCCTTCAGGCCGTTGACCACGTGTCATTCGCGCTCGAGGCCGGCGAATTCGTCGGTCTCGTGGGTGAATCCGGATCCGGCAAGTCAACACTGGGGTTGGCCATCACCAGGTTGCAGAAGCCGCCGGCCCGCACGAACGGCGGCCAGATCCTCTTTCGGGGAAATGACATCCGCCTGCTCGACGACGAGACGCTGCGCCAGCAGCGCCAGGGCGGCTTCGCCATGGTGCTGCAATCGGGCATGAATGCACTGAACCCGGTGCGCACAATCCGCAACCACTTCATTGACATCTTCCGCGCCCACGGTCACGTGGAAAAGTCCCGCTGGGACGCCCGGCAGAGAGAACTTGTCGAGAAGGTGGGACTCCCCAAGGAGACCCTGGCCCGGTTCCCGGGTGAACTGTCCGGTGGCATGCGCCAGCGAGTCTCCATAGCCCTGGCACTCTCACTGGAGCCGCAGCTCATGGTTTTTGACGAGCCGACCACGGCCCTAGACGTGCTGGTTCAGCAGGCCATCATGGAAACCATCAAATCCCTGCAGAAGTCCGAGGGCTTCACCGCCGTGCTCATCAGCCACGACCTGGGAGTTGTGCTTGAGTCCACACAGCGGGTCCTGGTCATGCACGAGGGGCGCATTGTCGAAGATGCGCCAAGCAGCGAGATCCTCACGAACCCGCAGGACGACTACACGCGGATGCTGCTGAGCCACTATGCCGACCCTCGGGCGGAAGTGGTTTCGCTGCCTGGCTTCGCCGACAGGGCAAGCCGCGAGAACAACGGCGCCGGCAAGCGGATGGTCGCCGCCGCACGGGAGGGCCGCTCCGCAGACTCCGCGATCGTCGTCGAAAACGTTACCAAGGTCTATCCGCCGCCGCGCAGGGGTGAACAAGCCGTCACAGCAGTCGACGATGTCTCCTTCACGCTTGAACCGGGCCAATCCCTGGCCCTGGTGGGCGCCTCCGGCAGTGGAAAGTCAACCATTGCCAAGCTGATCACCGGCGTCGAGAAGCCCAGCTCCGGATCAGTCCGGTTTGGGGATCTCGACGTACCCCGGCTCGGGCGCCGCCAGATCCGTGAGCTCCACAAAAACGTGCAGATGATCTTCCAGGACCCATACTCGGCGCTGAACCCGCTGCACACCATTGAATACACGCTCACCCGTCCCGTGGTGAACTTTGGCGGCCTGCGCGGGCCGGCGGCCAGACGGCGGGTCTTCGAGCTGCTGGAAACCGTGGGCCTAGCACCAGTGGAGCAGTTCGCCACCAAGCTGCCGCACCAGCTCTCCGGAGGGCAGCGGCAGCGCGTGGTGATTGCCCGTGCACTTGCCAGCAACCCGCAGGTGCTCATCGCCGACGAGCCGGTGTCAATGCTCGACGTGTCACTGCGAGCCGGGGTGCTGGCCCTCTTGGAGGAGCTGCGGGAACAGTGGGGCGTGAGCATGCTCTACATCACCCACGACCTGCTCAGCGCACGTCTCGTAACGGACAACATCATGGTGCTCAACGGCGGGCGTGTGGTGGAGCGCGGCAAGACCGCCCACGTGCTGCAGCATCCCGAGGATGAATACACCATCCGCCTGCTGGATGCAGTGCCCAACCCTGCCCGGGCCAGGGGAGCGGCCGTATGATGCTTCCCCGGATCGACGCCTTTGGTGCGGCAGCAGTGCCCCGCGGCGTTTCCGTGCTGGGCATCCCGGCCAGGGTCGGCCAACTGACGGCCTATCACGCGCACGCCCAGGGTCAATCGCGAGGGACCGTGCTCTTTGTGCCCGGGTTCACCGGGTCAAAGGAGGACTTCCGTG
>JBKKBD010000103.1:0-12912 GCA_046714315.1 Specibacter sp. | reverse complement strand
ACGGACGCCGTCGGGCAGATCTTCCAGCCCCGTGGCTCGGGACTCCTCAAAGATCTGCACCCCCAGCTTTGTCACAGTTTTCGCCAGACCGGCAGCCAATTTGGCGGGGTGGATCAGTGCGACCCCGTCCTTGTCCCACCGGCCGGCCAGGTAGGTGGGCGAATTCACCGCCGCGCGCACGGCGTCTTTGTCGAGGAAGACACCGCCCGACTCATCTTCCAGGAGCCATTCGACGTGGTGCTGTTCCACGGCTACGTTGAGTTCACCAGTGCGTTCGAAGTCGCAGTCAATCTGATAGCGCTCCACAGTGGCCTGGATCCCGTCAAGGTTTTCCAACCCCATCCGCTCCAGCTGGTCAAGTTCCTTGGGCCAGCGGTTCTTTCCATTCTCATAGCCATGGGTCAGGCTGGCAGCACAGAACCCGCCGTTGCGCCCGGACGCGGCCCAGCCGACTCGATGTGCCTCGACCACCACAATGTTCAGCTCCGGGTTGCGTTCCTTGGCCCGCAGCGCCGTCCAAAGTCCTGTGTAACCCGCCCCCACCACCACCAAGTCCGCTTGCAATTCTCCGCGCAGCTGCGGGTAGCGGACTTCATCGGCGCCCAGATCGTCGGTCCAGAAGGGCCTGTGGACTGTGTCTGCCAATGACTCCTCGACAGCGGTCGGGCTGGGAATGTTCCGCTCAAAAACGGTGGTATGCACTTAAATTCTCCTCATATGTGGCGCCTATGGCGACTTCGGTTGACGGCAACTGTGCCGGGGCGTGAATGCCCAAACTATGCGGGCTGTTCTTCCCAGAGGGCGCGGGGCCTCGAGTCGATGAGCGTGCGGGTGTAGTCGTGGTTGGGTTCCGAGAGGATCCTCGCCGTAGATCCTTGTTCCACGATCTGGCCCTGCTGGAGTACGAGAAGGTCGGTGCACAGCCGGGAAACGACGGCAAGATCGTGGGTCACGAAGAGAATTGCCAGACCAAGCTGCTCACGTACCTCTTCGACGAGCTCCAGCACCTGTGCCTGAACCGAGACATCCAAGGCACTCGTGGCCTCATCCAGAACTAGCAGCTTGGGTCTCGCGGCGAGCGCCTTGGCAATCGCCACCCGCTGCCGCTGGCCTCCCGAGAGCGCCCGGGGTTTGGAATCGAAGCGATCTTCACCAATACCTACCCTGTCCAAGAGTTCCCTGGCGCTCTGCAGCGAGGCCGCCCGCCCTTGCCCCTGATGGAGCCGGAACACATCGGCCACGGCCTTGCCCACAGTGATCCTCGGGTCCAAGGAAAGGTAGGGGTCTTGGAAGACAATCTGGACGTCCCTGGCCAGGAGCTTGCGCTCACGAGCTTTTAGGGGACGCTGCCCACGGACACGGCCGTTGATGGCGAGTTCGCCTTCATCGGCCGACTCCAGCGCAACGATCATCCGTGCCAGGGTGGACTTGCCCGATCCGGACTCGCCCACCACACCCAGCGAACCGCCAGGTGCCAGGGCGAAGCTGGCCTCGTGCAACGCTGTCAGTATCTCCCCGCCCGGAAGCCGATAGTGTTTGGACAGGCCAGTTGCTGAAAGTAGTGGCGCCGCACCATCTGCTGGGGGCGCCGTGGGCACCTTCTCGATCTCAATGCGGGGCGTGGCACCGACCAGTTGGCGGGTGTAGTCCGCCTGTGGACTCATGAATACTTCCCGAACTGCCCCTTGTTCCATCACTTGGCCCTTGCGCAGGACATAGACCCGATCGCACAGGGAGGCGGCGAGGTTAAGGTCGTGGGTGATGAAGAGCATGCCCATGCCCCTGGTCTGCTGCTGTTCGCGCAGCAGTTCCACGATCCCGGCCTGGGTGGTGACATCCAGTGCCGTGGTGGGCTCGTCGCACAAGAGCAGCTCGGGCGAATCGAGCAGCGCCGCCGCAATCATGACGCGTTGCAGCATGCCCCCGGACAGCTGGTGGGGGTACTGGCGCATCATCTCCTTGGTTCTGCGCAAACCCACCTGGTCCAGTTGCGCCACGGCCCGCTCGGTTGCTTCCTTCCGGCTGAGGCCACGCCACCGCACCAGTGTTTCGGTCAGGAAGTCCCCCACCGTTCGCACCGGGTTGATGCCTGCCCGCGGGTCCTGGAAAATCATGGATGCCTGGTTGCGGCGCAGTTGCAGCAGCTTGGCTGCCGAAGCCGTGGTGGTATCCAGTCCCAGGACCTTCACGGAACCGGTGAGCTGGGATGTTTCCGGGAAAAGCCCCAAGGCGGCCCGGGTAGTCAGGGATTTTCCGGAACCCGACTCCCCCACAAGGGCGACGGCCTCGCCGTCGTCCACGTGCAAGGAGACGTTATCGAGAAGCGGGCCCCGGCCGGGGAAATGCAGAGAAAACTGTTCAATTTCCAGGAGTTTGCTCATGAAAGCTTGCCTCCAATCCGGTCGGAGAGTTCCTCACCGATGACGTTGATGGATACGACAACAAGGACGACGACGAGCGCTGGCAAGAGGGCCGGTAGGACATGGCCACCCAGGAGTGCACCGCGTGCCTCCTGGATCATGGCTCCCCAGTCGGAGGTTGGCGGCTGGATCCCGAGGCCGATGAATGACAGGGCCGCGAGGTCGGCCAGCACGTAACCGAAATTCAGGGTTGATTGGGCACCAACGGTGGGTACCAGGTTCGGCATGACCCGCCCCAGCACCACCCAAGGTGTGCGGAACCCCAGCACCCGGTAGGCCTGGACGTATGGCCTGGTCCGTTCGGCAAGCACCAGTTGTTGCGTCAATCGCGCCACATAGGGGATGTAGCTGATGGTCATGGCCAGAATCGGTGCGAGCAGACCCTTGCCGAAGACGGCAATAGCCAGCATGGACAGCAGCAGTGCCGGGAAGGCGAAAAGCAGATCGAAGATGCGGCTCAGGATCTTCGACGTCCAGCCGTCGCTCCAGCCAGCCGCCAGACCCAGTAGCAGTCCCAGGATGGTAGACACCACCACCACCACCAGCGGACCCACCAGCGAGGTGCGCCCACCGTACATCAGGCGGCTGAGCAGGTCGCGCCCCGAGGCGTCCGTGCCGAGCCAGTGGGTGGTGCTGGGACCGCTCAGTACGCTGGAGAGGTCCACGAAGTCCGGATCGTAGGGGGCCAGAACCGGGGCAAGGACAGATAGCAGTACGACGACGACTGTGACGACCACTGCCACCCACACCGTCACGGACACGTGGCTGCCGAAGCGCCGGACACTCGGCAGGGGAAGCGTTGCTGTGAGGGTCATCGGGACTCCGTTCCTGCGGCGATCCGCGGGTCGATGAGGGGCTGGACGAGGTCGACGATGGTGTTGGCCACCACGAAGGCAATGACCACGATCATGACGATCGCCTGGACCACAGCAAAGTCCAGGCGGTCAATGGACTGGACTAGCAACTGGCCGATCCCGGCCAGGCCAAAGGTTTGTTCGACGATGGCGCTGGAGACCAGCAGGCCTGCGATCAGAACGCCACTGACTGTCAAAATGGGGCCCAGTGCGTTGCGGAGCACGTGCCGGAGCACCACGTCGCGGCGTTTGAGGCCGCGGCTGGTCGCCACCTCCACGTGTTCACGTGTGAGCTGCTCGTTCATTGAGGATCGCGTCACCCTGGCCATGAAGGCTATGAAGGTCACACCGAGCGCCAAGGCTGGCAGGGTCAGGTGCCAGAGCCGGTCCAGCCCTCCCGTACCACTGCCAAAAGATGGAAACCACCCCAGCTGGACGGCGAAGAGTGCTGTCAGGGCAATGGCGGCAACGAATGGCGGGATGGCGCCGGCGGCCGTGACGCTGATGAGAATGAAACGGTCCCAGCCGCCCTTGTTCAGGCTTGCCAGAATGCCGGCAAGCAGGCCAAGGATGGTGATGAAGACGCCGGCTAGGGCCACCAGTTCCAATGTCACGGGTAGGCGGTTCAATAGCACCTCCCCCACACTCTGGCGGTAGGTCATGGACCTGCCCCAGTCGCCGTGGAGGATGCCCCCAACCCACGCGAGGTATTGCTCAATGGGCGGCTTGTCCAAACCGAACGTCCGTGTGATCTCCGCAAGGGCTTCGGGGTTCGGGCTCCTGCCACGCAGCAGAAAACGCGCGGGGTCCCCCGGGAGGACGAAACGGGAGAAGAACACGATCAGGGAGGCAAAGAACAAGGTGACCAGCAGGGTCGCGACCTTGCGGAGCACGTATACCAGCGGACCCGCCGTCAGGGGCTTTCTCGGTCCGGCCTTGAGTGGGGCGGGGGGAACCGCCAGTTGCGTCGCAGCCACGGCTACCGACCTCCAATCGTTGCTGCCCAGGGGTAGTACATGTAGTTGATCGATGGCACCACGCCTGTTATGCGCTTGCCGAGCCACAGCGAGGTGACTGTTTCATACAGGGGCGACCACACCACTTCCTGGCTGGCGATTTTGGCCGCCTCGGCCGTGAGCCTGCCCCGCTCTTCTGCGTCCTTGGTGCTGATCGAGGTGTTCACGAGCCTGTCGAATTCGGGGTTGGACCAGCCGCCATAATTACTGAAGTCGCCGGTGCGCAGCACGGAATACATTTCTGTTGGTTCACTACTGGAGAGGTACCAGGACGTCTGGAACATATCTATCCCCGCCCTGGCCTCCGGGTCGGAAAACAACGTTGTGTATTTGTCATTGGACATGGTCTGGATCTCTGGCACCAACCCGATTTCCTCGGCCGCTGAGGCCACGGCGCGGGAGGTGACATCAAATGACGCAGTGATGGGCGCCGTCGCATAGACGAACTTCTTGCCGGTGGCACCTGCCTCCTTGATGAGGCGTTTGGCCTGCTCCAGGTCGTAGTCCAACGTTAGGAGCGAATCAAAGGCCGAGTCGACAGTGGCCTGCTCGACACCGTTCCACACATTTCGGGTGGTCAGCGAATCGGTTGTCTCCGCATAACCCTGCTCGGCTGCCTGGAGGAGTGCCTCACGGTTCAACGCCATCATGAGCGCCTTGCGGACCCGGACATCGCTGAACACGCCCTTGAGATTTGATGTCACCAGGCTCATGACAGACGTGTCGTTACCGAAGTAGACGTTTCCGGCATCTGTGTTGGCCTTGAGAATGTCCAGAGCATTGGAGGGAACCTGCCAGCTGCCGTCGATCTCCCCGGTCTGCAGAGCAGTGACCCGCGCATTGGCGTCGGGAAGGATCTTGAAGGACATCTCGGCCGACTTGGCCTTCAACTCCGGGTCCCAGTAGCCGTCGAAGCGCTTGAGCGTGATGCTCTCCCCCGCATCCCAGCGGTCGAATTGAAAGGGACCGGTGCAATTCACGCCAGTGGCGGCGTTGCCATAGTCCCTGCCGGCTGCGGCGAGGGTCTTGGCCGACTCCACAACACCCGGCGCCCCCACCAGGGATGAGTTGAAGGTGTAGTCCGGGACAGTGGTGGTCACTGTCACCTCGTAGTCACCTGTCTTCTGAATGCCGGCTACGCGCTCAAAGGCCGAAGCCCAGAACGAACCAACCTCCGGATCGAGATGGCGCTTAAGCGAGGCCACCACGTCATCGGCTGTCATGAGGCTGCCGTCGTGGAACTTCACCCCCTGCCGAATGGTGTAAACCCAGGTCAAGTCATCGGGGTGCTCAAACTTGGTGGCCAGCCCGGGTGACGACGTCAGGTCAGGATTCCATCGGAACAGTGACTCACACATGTTGGCCACCACCTGGTTGTCCTGGTAGTCAAAGGCGTAGGCGTAGTCGAGCGAGAACGGCTCGGCGTAGAGTGCCCAGCTGAAAGAGTCGATGTCTTTACTGGGTTTGGGCGTCGTACTGCTCAGGGTAAACTTGGCGGATCCGCCGTCGGCGTCACCATCAACAGGACCGCCGCAGCCGGTGAGTAGCAGGCCAATGGCCGAACAACCCGCTATAACTGCGCCCAGCCGCCCAAGTGGTGTGCGATTTCGAATCATGGACTTTCCTACTCGAATCATGAAGACGTCTCAGTTTCTCTAGATATCCAGCCGGGCAAAGACGCGCTCGCCGGCAATCCAGGTTTCGTCCACTTGGGCCTTGTGCAAGTCCGCCACGGGGACCTCGAACAGGTTCCGGTCAAGGATCGCCAGGTCAGCGAGTGCCCCGGGGCGGATAATGCCGGTGTCCGCATCGAGATGGTTGATCCATGCGGTGCCTTGGGTGTAGGCATCGAGGATCTGCTTGAGGGAGAGCTTGTGCTTCTCCGGTCCCAGCGGTGGCAGCGTGCCACCGGGCTCGACCCGGTTCACGGCCACATGGATGGCCAGGAGGGGGTTGGGCGAGGAAACAGCCCAATCACTTCCGGCGACCAACTGGGCCCCTGCCGCGGCAAGTTCACCAAAGGGGTAGTGGCGATTTTCGGCCCCGGCGTCCATGAAGGGCAGCGTCAGCTCATCCAGTTGATCTTCGTGGCAGGCCCAGAGAGCCTGCAGGTTTGCTGCCGCGTCAAGGGCCTCGAAGCGCGGCACATCGACCGGACGGACCACCTGAAGATGGGCAAGATGATGGCGATTGTCACGGGCGCCATTGACGGTGCGTGCCTGCTCGACGGCGTCAAGGGCGTCCGTTACTGCGCGGTCGCCCAGCGCGTGGAAGTGGACCTGAAACTCGTTGGCGTCGAGCTCTGTGACGAATCCGCGCAACTCCTCCGGGTTAAAGAACTCGATGCCGTGGTTGTCGGTATGGTGTCCGTGGCTATCACGGTATGGAGCGTGCATGGCGGCCGTGTAGTTCTCCGCCACCCCATCAACCATGACCTTGACAGTTGCCGCGGACAACCGAAGCGGATCGCAGGCCCTGGCGACGCGGTCACGTCGGGCCAGCATTTCAGCCAGCTGTTCGCGGCCCATTGCACGATCCCACCATTGGGCGGCTCGGACACGAACTTTGAGGTCGTCGGCGTCGACGGCCTTCAGGTATATCTCCAATGTGTCCCCGAAGCCACCGGTGGAGGCGCCCACATAGGCATCCTGCCAAGCCGTTATCCCATGGGAGAGCATGAGGTCCTGCGCCCAGAGCAGCCCCTGATAGACCAGTTCCGGATCGACGCCTGGATGTACATGGTCAAACAGGCCCATGGCGCCCTCATGGACGGTGCCCGCGGGGTATCCATCCGCCTCACGTTCGATCCGGCCACTGTCGGGGTCAGGGGTCTCGGCGAGAATCCCGGCCAGCTCAAAGGCTTTCGTGTTGGCCCACGCCCCGTGATGGTCCCGGTTGTGGATCAACACGGGCCGGTCGGAGACCACGGCGTCGAGCATTTGTCGGGTGGGTGTCCCGCCGGGGAAACAGTCCATCGACCAGCCTGCGCCGAGGATCCACTGTTCGTCGGGATGTGAGTCGGCGTACTGGCGCACCGCCTCCACTGCCTGCTCGGCCGTGGTGGTTTCGGTGAGGTCGCACTGCAAGTGCTCCACACCGGCCATGATGGGATGGACGTGGGCGTCCTGAAATCCGGGGATGAGAAGACGTCCACCCAGATCCACCCGATTCGTGGAAGCGATGGCCAGCGCCGACAGGTCCGCAGTGTCCCCTACGGCCAGGACGCGTCCACCCGCAACAGCCACGGTGGCTTGGATCGGAAATTCATCCTCACCGGTGTATATCCAACCGTTTTCAAAAATCGTCTCAGCGTAGACCATCGGTTCCCTTCCTCGAGCAAGATTTGTGTCCTGCATCACAATACGAGCCGGAAATAATGATGTCAATGGCGTTGACAATGCCAGTGACAGTTGCGTTGACAAGTGACGTGAGGGTTCGTGTACCGTGGGACACAAAGGAGTCGAACGACTTCAGGAAAGGCGGTGATACGTGGCCAGGACCATGCCCGATCGGGTCAAGGATCAGCTCACGGACCGACGAGTGCGCCTCGATGCAGACACGATCATCGACGCCGTGTTGGAACTTGCACAAGACGAACCCCAGTCTCGGTTCACCTTCAAAAGCCTCGGTGAGGCCCTGGATGTGGACCCCACCGCCATGTACCGCCATTTTCGTAACCGTGATGCCATTCTGCGAGCGGCACTGGACAGACTCTTCTCCATGGCACTTGCAGCAGCAACCTCACCAGCGGAACCCTTGGCTTGGCGGACCCGTCTGGAGCTTTACCTCAACTCACTGATTGAGGTGTTCATCAAATATCCGTCGATTGGCTGCGATGCCTTTGCCACCGACACTTTTGGCCAGGGCGAGTTGCATACGATCGAATTCGTCCTTGGTTGCCTCAGTGATGCCGGCCTGTCCGGGGACCAGCTCGTGCAGTACTACGGAGCACTAGAAAGCTACACGTTGGGACACGGTTCCGGGATTGCCCAGGAGGTGCTGGCCAAACCGAACTCCGATGGCCACGAACCCTGGATCCAGGCTGTTGGTGTCGCTTCGGTGTCCGGATTCCCCTTGATCAAGGAATACCGTCAGCGGCTACTGAGCCTCGACGGAATCAACATATTCGCCGCAGGACTCCGCGCTATTCTCGATTCGGCCGAGCGCGAAGGCACCAAGGCACCGGACCTCAGCTAAAGAGGGGCCCGGTGACAAGCCTCGTCACGTGCTTCCTCACGTGACCCACATCCATTCATCCTCAGGGAGCACCATGTACCAGTTCATCAACGGGCGTGCCCAGCAGGGCACTTCCCCCCTCACCCACGACGTGCTCAATCCCGCCACTGGCGAGGTTGTGGCCACCGTGGACCTTGCCGGCACGGACGACGTCGACACTGCCGTGGCGGCGGCCCGCGCAGCCTTCGCCGGCTGGGCCCGCACGGCACCTGGCGAACGTTCAGCGATACTGCATCGCTTCGCATCGATCCTGACCGAGCGGGCGGAGGAGTTCGCCCGCGTGGAGAGTAGCCAGACCGGTAAGCCCTTGCGGCTAACACGGAACTTCGATGTCCCGGGCACCATAGACAACGTCGAGTTCTTTGCAGGTGCCGCCCGCCACCTTGAAGGCAAGGCAACAGCCGAGTATTCCCCCGATCACACCTCCAGCGTTCGACGCGAACCCATCGGAGTGGTGGGCTCAATTGCGCCCTGGAACTATCCCCTGCAGATGGCGGCATGGAAGATTCTGCCTGCCATCGCAGCGGGCAATACCATCATCCTCAAGCCGGCCGAGATCACGCCCCTGACCTCCGTCATGTTCGCCCAGGCACTCAGCGACGCAGGACTTCCGCCCGGCGTCGTCAATGTCCTGGTCGGCACCGGCTCCATAGTGGGCGCGGCCCTGATGCGCCACGACGACGTGGACATGGTCTCCTTCACGGGCTCCACAGCTGTTGGCCGCACCGTCATGGAGGCCGCGGCCGCCAACACCAAGCGAGTTCATCTTGAGCTCGGCGGCAAGGCACCCCTGGTGGTCTTCGAGGACGCGGACGTGGATATCGCAGTCCACGGCGCCGTTGCCGGGTCCCTCATCAACTCGGGTCAGGACTGCACAGCCGCCACGCGGGCCATCGTGCACCGTTCCATTTACCAAGAATTCGTGGACAAGCTCGCGACGCGGTTCAGCGATATCCGCCTCGGCTTGCCGGACGACGACGGAGCGGATCTGGGATCTTTGGTTTCGTTCAAACACCGCGAGCACGTGGCCGGCATGGTTGACCGGGCCCGCGGCTACGCCAAGGTGGTCGCCGGCGGCGAAGTCCCCACCGCAGGTGTCCTGGGCCGGGGCGCGTTCTACCCGGCAACACTCATCACTGACGCCGCTCCCGACAGCGAGATCGTCAAGGATGAAGTGTTTGGCCCGGTTCTGGTGGTGTTGCCGTTCGACGACGACGACGAGGCCATCCGCCTGGCCAACGACACAGTCTACGGTTTGGCGGCATCCGCGTGGACCAGCAACCTGCACCGGGCCCTGCGCGCAACCCGGGAAATCAACGCTGGCTGCGTGTGGGTCAATGACCACGCACCGATTGTCTCAGAGATGCCTCATGGCGGCTTTAAGCAGTCCGGTTTCGGCAAGGACATGTCCGCCTACTCCTTCGAGGAGTACACCCAGGTCAAACACGTCATGTTTGACCTCACCGGGCAAGCGGAAAAGGACTGGCACCGCACCATCTTCGCGCTTCGCTGACGAGTCTGGCCCGCCCGTTGCATTTATTGGTTCCACGATAGACGGGGTTTGGTCGCCGGGTTCGGCACGGCTGCCCTGCCCTGTCATTTGATATTCCGAGGGGGTTTTGTCGCGGGGCCCAGAGAAACTTGTTGACAGCTTAGAGGGACATGGCTCGGCGTTGCGGCGTGAAGGAGCGCCATCATGAACAATCAAATTGATGTCTTCTGCGGACTGGATGTGGGCAAGAGCGCCCATCACACCACCGCGTTGAATCGCGCAGGTGAGCGTCTATACTTTCACCCGCGGCCTCAGGGTGAAGCTAGGCTCTGGGCCGTCCTCACGGAACTGCAGCGCAACGGACGGGTGTTGGTGATTGTTGATCAGCCCAACACGATTGGCGTCCTGACCATAGCTGTGGCCCGCGATACCGGCTGCGAGGTCGCTTGTCTGCCTAGAATAGCGCTGCGAAAGGCAGCGCTCCTGCACCCGGGCAAGGCCGAGGCCGGGTATGCATTCATCATTGCCGATACGGCCCCCCTCTATGCCGCACACGCTGCGTACCGTGGACCGGAACAACGAACTTCTCTCCGTGTTGAAGGCCCTGGCCGGGTTTGATGCCGATCTCACCCATGAATGCACTAGGGCCACCAACCGGCTCCGCGGGCCCTTGCTGCAAATCTTCCCCGCACTCGAGCGGGTCTTCCCAGAAACCCGGCTGACCCGCCCCTTAATGCTGGAACTCTTCATTCATGACGATGGACCGACCGGGTTTCGGAAAGCAGGCAAAGGCAACGCGATGAGGTTCGCCCGGACCCATTCCCGCAGACCCCGCAAGGTTGGTGGAGGAAACCTTCACCGCCCTAGGCGAGCAGAACGTGACCGTGGCCGGCACCGCGGCAGTGGAGATAGTCATTCCACGCATCGCCACCCACATCAAGGAACTCAAACACCAACGGGCGATCCTGGCCACCGTACCGTTGCAGGGTTTCGGGAGAAACTTCGGGTCCAGGAGCTATTTTCTAGACGGTTGCGCCACGTTGTTGCCATGCTTCGGCCGGATTATTTATTAGAATTCTCTTCATGATTGGCTCGCCTATTTTCTGACTCAGTTGCGTTGCCGTGTCTGATATTAGGCCAGCCGGTCCTCGTCCGCTTACGGCTGCTCGAGCGGTGCTCGAGGTGGTGTCAGCACCAAGCAGCAATTGCGTGGCGTGTCCCTCTTCGAGCAGCATTTCCAAATGGAGGGCCAGCTGATCACCTGCCATCGGGTGGGCTTGCGACGGTCCGTCGAGACAAAGCCACGCACCCGATCGTGCGGCGTCCTTGATATACCGCCGATCGGAATTGCGACCAAGATGGCCGAGGACAATTGAATGCGCAGGAACGTTGTCCTTGAAGAGCGCTGACAGAACTAGGTCCGCCCCAGAACCTTGTTCAAGATGAATAGCGACCGGGACTCCGGTGACATGATGCGCCGCGGCAGCTGCGTGAAGAGCGTCGGCCTCATCACTGCTGATCCTGTTGTAGCCGGTCCCCACCTTGATCAACCCACAGCTACGGTTAGTCACATCATGGACGAATAGCTCGGTGAGTTCATCCACGCTGAGACGGGGCATAAGCGAGTCCCTGCCATAGGCGGCTCGGCGGTGCCGACCCGTAGCGGCGACAATATGGACCCCAGTTTTCATGCTGATCTGCGCCAGGCCGGCTAGGTTACGACGGAGCCCACCCGGCGTCCACTGCACTATCGTGCCCCCGCCGAAGCGGCCAAACTCGCGCAGCTCTTCTATGGCTGCATTCTTATCAACCAGCTCCCCGCCCGGCATCAGCGGAGTGGATAAAAAGAGGTGGTCGTGTGAGTCAACGAGACCAGCGAGAGTTGGTCGGATATTTCCAAGGATCGTCCGTATTTGCGGAGTCATTCAGGAGCCCCCTTGCTCGCCATCATTGTCCTGGGAGTCAGGGAGCAATCGAAGTGCAGCCAGGCTGCGAGGGAGACCAATATAGGGGACCAAATGCACGAGAGCTTCGGCGATCTCACTGCGCTGCATGCCAATCTTCAGAGATGTCTTCAGATGACCGCTCAGCTGTGGATCGACGCCGCCAAGCGCAGCTAAGGCCCCGATGATTAGAAGTTGTCGGTCGCGCGCGCTCAATCCGGCGCGCTGGTACGTACCGCCGAAAATGGCCCCAATGATCCAATCATCAAACCCAGGTGCAGCCCCATTCACCGTCTCCCGCCACGCGGCAGTAGTTTCCGCGTCCTGCAACTTGGTCAGAGCTTCTTTGCCGGCCGCCAAATCAAATAGTTGTCCCATGAAGCCTTCTCTGTAATGGTTGAGAGGTTACACTTGATGGATGGTCAATACAACTCAGTTTCGATTTGATGGAGGCGCGACATGGCTTAATTTGTTGGCCACTCGCGGGCAGAGCTTCGGTGCTCGACCAATCGAGCGTCTATCCGAACCGGATCAGGCGCGTGAGTGGTTGACTCTGGCCGGCTATCCGAACTCGAACCCCGTGAGCGAATCGGAGCTCGCTCGCGTCGTCGCACTTCGAGAAGCGTTGCGGGAACTGGCGATGTCCTCCGTGGAGGATATTACGGCGCCGGTCGAAGCCTCTGCACTCGCGCATCGCACAGCCGGGGATCCCGCAATCCTATTGCTGCCTACTTCAATGCAAGCCGGCGACATTCCGGTTGCGACAGCTCTGGCATCGATTGCCGTCCAGGCACTCGTTACTTTGCTGGGCCCGGACCGTCAGTTCCTGAAAGAATGCGCTGAGGTAGATTGCCGATGGGTCTTCCTAGATGTGACCGGCCGTCGTCGTTGGTGCCCGTCCCCCGCCTGCGCGACCCGCGGACGCGTACGAGCCCACCGAGCCGGCAAAGC
>JBKKBD010000102.1:0-39664 GCA_046714315.1 Specibacter sp. | reverse complement strand
GGCCTGACCGGCCTGCTGGGCGATGGGGATGGTCGGGATGTCACTCTCTACCTCTTACTCAACTGGGGGCATGAATTTTCATGCCGGTTACTTCTATAGTTGTGCCACGAATGGTTCGCGGCCAAAGTTCCGTGTGATGCTCAATTGTTACTTGCAGCCTGCCAGGGCCGAGCCGTCTTGGCCCGAACCAATCAGGGAGACCGCGTCATAGGCTTGGGTCAGGGTGTCGACCTTGATGACCTGGAGACCTTTGGGGATGTGGTCGACGACGTCGCCACAGTTGGCGCCAGGGGCCAGGAAGTAGTCGGCTCCGTTCTCGCGTGCACCGATCATCTTCTGGGCGATGCCGCCGATGGCACCAACATTTCCCTCCGGATCGATGGTTCCGGTCCCGGCAAACGCCTTGCCACCGGTGAGCTCGCCCTCGGTGAGGTTGTCCATGATGCCAAGGGCAAAGATCATGCCGGCACTTGGACCGCCAATATTTTCAAGGGAGATCTTCACCTCGAAAGGGAACTTGAAGGTATTTTGCAGGGCAATGCCCAGCAAGTACTTGCCTTCACTGCCCAACTTGGGTGTCACCTTCAGCGTTTTCTCGTTCCCGTCACGGCGAACCTTGACGTCCACGGGGGTGCCTTTGCCCTCTGCGAGAACTGTTTGGATGACCGAAAGGTCACTCACTTGCTGGGCACCGATGGTGAGAAGGACGTCGTCGGGCTCAAGGATTCCGGCCGATGCCCCGTCATCGGGGATGGAGGCAACCGCAAGGTTCGTCTCAAAGCCGATCCCGAGAGCCTTCAGTGCGGCAGCGGTGGCATTTTCCTGAGAGCCAGTCATGGCTGCCGAATTCTCGCTATTGACAGCGTCCTGGCTGACACCGGGAGCGTAGATCATCTCTGCCGGGTAAACCGTGTTCGACGGCGTGAGCCAGGAGGTGAGTGCCTCGAAAAAGTTAATCTGACTGTCGGGCAAGCCACCATTCAAGTGGACCGTGGTGAGATCGAGGCTGCCGGTACTGGCGGGGAAACTCTCGCGGCCCGTGACAGTAATAATGGGATTTCCGTTGAGCTTGCCGATCGTATTGATGGCCGGCCCCGGGGATTCAACAACATACGGCACGGGCAGCGTCATCGCGGCGACGGCCAGCACCACGGCTATGACTCCGGAAACCATCATCATGGTGATTCTGCGATCACGGAAGGTCTCTGGGTGTGCCGCCGTCTTTAAAATCTCCTGGCTCAACGCTGTGACCTTTCCAAGTTTTCCCGGGCCTCGCCGGCGTCCCCCGCAAAAACGGGCACCGATTCCTAAGCCTACGCTGTGATTGTGTGCTGCGTGTGAGCCAGTGCTGGGAGTTGGCACTGAATCGGGCCAGTTTCCGGGCCTTGACGCCGCGCGGTTGCGCGCCCCTTTGCCTAGAGCGAACAGGGGGCGTCCATGGGGCGACAACGCCGAAGGACGGCGGTAACGTGAAGTCATTCAGCATCAATGCCAAGGAACGGGCCATCATGTCATCCACACCAGCCAATAACGACGACAACGACACCCCGAAGGACCCCCTGCAGGAAATGCTGGCGAACCTTTTGGGTGGCCAAGGCATGGAAGGCTTTGACCCTGCCGAGCTGGCCAAGGCAGCTGGCCTGCCCTCAGATCCGAACGTGCTGGCCCAAATGTTTTCCCAGGTTCAGGCCATGATGAGCGGCTCCTCTGACAGCCCGGTGAACTGGGATCTTGCCCGCGATGCCGCCCGTAAGGCGGCAGCCGGGGACGATCCCTCGGTCACGCCGGCACAGCAGCAGGCCATCGATGAGGCCCTGCGGCTGGCAGAACTGTGGCTTGATCCCCTCACGGAGCTGGCCCCGACCGGCATCATTGGCCGGGCCTGGTCGCGCGCAGAGTGGGTGGAGGAAACTCTCGGTACTTGGCAGCGTTTGACCGAACCTGTAGCGAACAGCATCGCCTTTGCCATCTCCAAGGCCGTGAATGAGCAGTTGCCCGAGGAAATGAAGAACATGGTGGGCGATGCCGCCAACATGATGACGAACATGGGTGGCGCGCTGTTCGGTCTCCAGTTGGGCCAGGCCGTCGGCGCACTGGCCAAGGAAGTTGTAGGGTCCACCGACATCGGCATCCCGCTGGCTGATCTTCAGATGGCGCTCTTGCCAACCAATGTCAAGGCGTTCGGTGAGGGACTTGAGGTTCCCGAACAGGAAATCCGGTTGTTCCTTGCCCTGCGCGAGGCCGCACACGCCCGCCTCTTTGTGCAGGTTCCGTGGTTGCGCGGCCATCTGCTCGGTGCCATCGAATCGTATGCCCGAGGCATCCACATCGACATGTCACGGATCGAGGATCTTGCCCACAACATTGATCCAGCCAATCCCGAATCCATGCAGGCGGCCCTCGCCGAGGGTGTTTTCATGCCGGCTCGCACACCCGAGCAGGACGCGGCACTGGCCAAGCTGGAAACTGCTTTGGCCCTGGTTGAAGGCTGGGTTGACGAGCTGACCTTTGAGGCGGCAGCCAATCTGCCGGCCGCCGCAGCCATCCGCGAAACCATCCGCCGCCGCCGGGCAACGGGTGGTCCCGCCGAGCACGCCTTTGGTTCCCTGGTCGGATTGGAGTTGCGCCCGCGCAGGCTTCGCGAGGCCGCGGCACTGTGGGCATCCTTGAAGGAGCAGCGCGGCATTGCCGGCCGTGACGCCATCTGGGCACACCCGGATCTGCTTCCCACCTCTGCCGACCTCGACGACGCAGCGGGCTTCAGCGCCCGGCGCAGCGCCGAGGACGCCTCCGAGTCGGATGTCGACGCCGCGCTGACCAAGCTGCTCGACGGCGGTTTCGAGGACTTTGATCAGGAAGACGGCGCAGCCGACGGCACGGGGCCGGAAGATCCTTCGAAGTAGTCCCGCGTTTCACGCTTCGGCGGCCGGTTTGCTTGTTCACTGGTGGTTCCCGCCACCTGTGAATGGGCGAATCGGCCGCCGTATTTCTTTGGCTGACTAGTCCTGATCGATGTCGTCGGCATCATTGGCTCCGCTGATGTTCCTTGCCGCCGCAAACGAGGCACCCTCAAGGAACGCCTTGGCGCGTTCAAGATGCGAGTAGCCATCCATTTGGGCCCAGAACGCGGGACTGTGGTCCGCATGAATCAGGTGGGACAACTCGTGCAGGAGTACATAGTCCAGCACCCAATCGGGCATGCCTTGCACATGGTGGGAGATCCGGATGGATTTGCGGGCAGGGGTAGCGGATCCCCAGCGGCTATTTTGGTTGGTCACCCAACGCACAGATACCGGGATAGCGCGAGAGGCTAGAAATGTCTTTGAGAGCCTCAAGGCACGTTCCATGAGCGCGTCATTGCTGGCGGGAACTCCACGGCGTCCGTTGCGCTGCTTGGCACCTTGTTCCAGTCTGGCCACCATGAGCGGCACCCAGTAACTTTCATCTTCAACGCTCAACCGGGCAGGGACGGCTATCACCGCCTGTCCGCTTTCAAAGAATGCAGATAAACCCGTCTTTCGCCGGGCGGTCCGCCTGACAACAACCTGTTCGCCATTGCTGAGCTTGTGGGCAGAAACTGAATCGCCCAAGGGTCCGGGAGTTCCCCGGCCGATGGTTTTGGGACGCGGTGCTGTTCGTGCTGCCATGCTTCGACGGTACAACCTCACGCCTGTAGTTTCGAATCCTCTCGACGCCGTGTGTGGATAACCCGGGCCTGTGGATAACTCCGCACGCGACCTGGTCTTAAGTGCCAAGATCAGAATAGAAAAACAAACCCACGAGTGCTTTTGTTGCAGGAGGGTGCCATGACCGCCATCAATCCGGGCCTCCGGATGGTTCGCCTCGCCGCCACCAGCGTCCAGATCGGCCTTGGCTCAGGGGGCATGATCCTGGCAGGACTCCAGGATTGCGAACTCACCTTCTTGGACGCGCTCCGGCAAGGAATCCCCGATTCGCAGGTCTTGGACCGCGCCAAGGCCCTGGGTGTGGAAGAACAACGGGCCACCGAGATCTGTAACAAGCTGGCCACCCATCTTTTCAGCGATGCCGAACTGCATGTCGAAGGTTTCCGCGGCGAGCGGCTCTTGCCTGAGCATGTTGCCCTGCTGGGAATCCATCAGAAGTCCTGCAAACCCTTGATGGCCAGACGCGAGCACGCCGTGGTGCACCTTGTGGGGTTGGGCCGCACGGGCGCTGCCCTCGCAGGTGTTCTCGTGGGTGCCGGGGTTGGCACCCTCTTGCTTGAAGACGACCTCCCGGTGTGCCCCAGCGACGTTGGGCCAGGCTCGTTCAAGCTCAGCGATCTGGGCCTTGCCCGTTCGGTGGCCGTCCGCCGCCGCCTGCTGCGCATCGATCCCGGCGCCCATGCGCACATACTGCACGACGGCGGGACCGGAGGCCCCGATGCCCGTTGCCTTGACCTTGCCGTTGTGACAGACCACGATGTTGTCCCTGCCGAAACCGCTGCCCGCTTCCTTGCTGCCGAACGGCCGCATCTTTTCGTTTTGCTTCGAGAGCAGGACGGCACCCTGGGCCCGCTCGTTATCCCGGGAGAAACGGCGTGCGCCGAGTGCGTTGAACGCCATCGCGGCGTGCATAACCCGGGATGGCAGGATGTGCAGCCCCCGCCGGCAGTGTCGGGGCGTCATTCGGGATTTATGGAAAACGTTGCCTTGGCGACAACCTTGGCCGGCATGGCGGCAACACACGCCCTGCTGTTCTTGGACGCTGTCAACCAGCCCGGTTCCTACTCGGCAGTCATGACTTTCCACCCCGGTAACGGCCGGTGGACGCGGCAGGAATTTGCCACGCATCCGGGTTGCGGCTGCCAGTGGCAGAATCAGCCGTTCGCCAAGATATCCAGCACAGCCTCGCCATAGCGTTCGAGCTTTGACGGGCCCACCCCAGGCAGCGCCGCAAGTTCATCCAGATCCTGCGGGGCCGCCTCGGCAATGGCCATCAGGGTTGCATCGGTAAACACCACGAAGGCAGGGACCGACGCGCTGGTGGACTCGCCCAGCCGCCACTCACGAAGCTGCTCAAAAACTGCCTCGTCGTAGCCAGGGGGACAGTCGGGGCACCGGCCAACCTTGCGTTCGGCACCCGTGTTGAGGATCTTCCCGCAGACCCGGCACACGGACGGGCCAACGGCTTTGCGTGATTTCCGGGCGCTGGCCACCCGGGCCGACGCGGGTGCGCTGGCTGTTGTATTGGGGCGCAGTCCATCAAGGAACCTTGAGGGCCTGCGGTTGGCGCGACCGCCGGGTGTGCGGGCGGTGGACCAGGAAAAGTTCAGGAATTCCCTGGCACGCGTGATCCCCACATAAAGCAACCTGCGTTCTTCATCCACCGTCTCGGGTGTGTCGGCGAAGGAAATAGGCATGAGTCCCTCACTCAACCCCACGAGGAACACGGCGTCCCATTCGAGCCCCTTGGCAGAGTGCAAGGAAGCAAGGGTGACGCCCTGGACCGTGGGTGCATGCTGGGCCGTGGCACGATCTTGAAGTTCGGCGACAAAATCAATGAGCGTGAACGTGTGCTCCGGCGTGCTCCGTGAAACCACCAATTCGTCGGCCAAGGCGACAATGGCAGCAAGTGATTCCCACCGTTCACGCACTGCGCCGCCGGTCTTTGGAGCTTCCTCCTGGTAGCCGAGGTTGTGCAACACGTCCCGAACGAGCTGGCCCAACGGCTCATCTTCGGCGGCCCTTGAGGCCGCCCGCAATTGCAACATGGAATCGCGGACTTCCTTGCGGGCAAAGAAGCGTTCACCGCCGCGCAGCTGGTAACCAACATTGGCGGTGGTCAGGGCTTGCTCGTAGGCCTCGGACTGTCCATTGGTTCTGAAGAGCACGGCGATTTCACTGGCCTTGGTGCCATTGGCAATCAGCGCCTTGATCCGGGTGGCCACGGCTGCGGCCTCGGCCTCATCATCGCTGCATTCAAGGAACTCGGCTGCCGGCCCGCCGGGGCGCTGGGCCACCAACTCCAGAGGCTTTGACCAGAGGGCATCCGCCGTCAACCCCCCACTGCGGCGATTACCCAGCAATGAATTTGCCAGGCCCACCACCTGCGGCGTGGAACGGTAATCCCTCACCAGCTTCACAACGTTGGCGTCGGGGAAGCGCTTGGGAAAGTCCAGCAAGTGCCGCGGAGTTGCACCGGTGAACGAGTAAATGGTCTGGCTCGCATCCCCCACAACACAGAGTTCATCACGCCCGCCCAACCATAAATCAAGCATGCGTTGCTGGAGCGGGGAAACATCCTGATACTCATCAACCACAAAGTGCCGGTACTGGTCACGCACCGTGGCGGCGACGCGTGGGTCCTCCTGCAAGATGCCCACCGTAATGAGCAAGACGTCCTCAAAGTCAATGAGGTTTCGATCAGCCTTGACGTCCTCATACGCCTGGAACAGCCGGCCAACAGCCACCTTGTCCAAGCCACCGGGCTCACCCCGATCCTCGGCCTTGAGGAGGTACGTTTCGGGCGTCAGCATGGAGACCTTGGCCCACTCAATCTCGGCGGCAAGATCGCGGATGGCTGCCCGGTCGGTGGGCAGCCTCAGGCGACGTGCGGCCTCGGCAATGATCTGTGCCTTGTAATCGAGCAAGCCAGGTAGTTGGCCGCCGACGGCGTGGGGCCAGAAATACTGCAACTGCCGCAACGCCGCGGCGTGGAAGGTACGGGCTTGGACGGTGCCGACACCAAGATCACGCAGCCGGGTACGCATTTCGGCCGCCGCCCGTGCGGTAAAGGTCACCGCCAACAAACGATTGGGGTTGTAAACACCCGTATGCACGCCGTAGGCAATACGGTGCGTGATGGCCCGGGTTTTACCGGTTCCGGCGCCAGCCAAAACACACAAGGGGCCGTTCAGAGTGGTTGCCACTGTGCGTTGTTCGTCATCCAGGCCGGCAAGGATACGTTCCTCGGCCGTGCGTTCATCCATGACCGGCAGTCCTGATTGCAGCGGGTCAAAACTCATGATGCGGCACCTGGCGCCACAAGTTCAGCTGGTTCCACCACGTCGCCGGGTTCGGTGATGCGTCCGCCGTACCAGCGCTCCACCAGTTCGCGTGCAATGGAGAGCCTGCCCGGAATGCTGGCGCTGCCGCTGAGGACTTCGGCCTGCAGTTCTTCGCGGCTGAACCAGCGGGTGGACCTGACCTCAACGTTATCGGGAGTGGATGCGCTCGAATTGGTGTAACCCATGAAACCAAGCATCAAGGACCACGGGAACGGCCAGGCCTGCGAGCCCACGTAACTCAGGGAATCGAGTACAACCCCCACCTCTTCAGCAATTTCACGGACGGCCGCCCGCTCGCCGCTCTCGCCCGCCTCAACAAAACCGGCCACGGTGGAGTACTTATTCTCAGCCCACGCGAAATTGTTGGCCAACAAGATCCGGTCGTCCGGGCCAACAATGGCCACAATAACGGCCGGGTCGGTGCGCGGGAAGTGTTCTGAACCGTCCTGGTCGCAGCGCCGCATCCAGCCCGAGCAGAGGGACACCGTGAGAGTGCCACATCGCGGGCAATGTGTGTGCGTTGCGTGCCAGTTGGCCACGGCTTGCGCCTCAACAAACACCTCAACATCACCGGCGGTCAGCGCGCTGGCGACGTCCCGGTACCCGGAAAATTCGGTTCCGGCAGGCACCCAGGTGAGGTCTCCGGCGTCGTACGGGAGAACTTGGAGCACAAGGTCGGTGCCCACGGGCAGGCCATGACCGGCAAGAGTCTTGGCCAGATAGACATGTGTGGTGCCAGCGGGCGGCTCCGACGGAAGAGTTGCCGGGGCGAAATAGCCCAACGAACCACCGTTCATGAGGGCCTTGCCACGGTGGAAAATTACGACCCGGCGGGTGCCGGATTCCAGCACCGTCTCCAGATACCCGGGTTCACTGCGCTGTTCGCACTGGCGATCGAGCAGGGTTTCGGGGGACGGGTTGGAATTGGTCATGTTTCTACCGTACGCATCGGTGGCGAATATTTACATTCCTGCAGGCGTGATTGTGGACAACTTCGGCGTCCTGACGGGGTCCACAACCATATATTGGGGATCGAGTGTCAGGGATCCGGCCCAACGACTTCTTGCGACTCGCCGCCCCAACGGCGCGGGGTTGGCGCGTTCGCGTTCTACGGTGGAGGGGTGAGACGAATGACAGCAATCGAATTGGCCGCGATCGCCAGCGCCGCCGTGCCCGGACTTAATGTCACAGCGTTTGGGCCGGAGCCGGATGATACGGCCGATTTCTGCTCGGCCATGCTCGTTGACGCCGAAAATCGGCGCTGGCGGGTACGTTCGCCGAGGCATCCTGAAGCCAGTACCCGGCTCGAGACCGAACGTCAGGTTTTGCGCGCCTTCTCCCCCGCGATCCGTGCTGAGTTGCCGTTCCTGCTGCCTTCCGTTGCCGGAACCGTGCGCCAGGGCGAGCTCATCACTTTTGTTTACTCGCACATCGCTGGCAAGGCCGAAACCGTGGAGCGGCTCGCCTCGGGCACCGCCGCACTCGCGTTGGAGATTGGCGCTGCGATTGCCGCCATCCACGATTTGCCGCAGGAACTCGTCACGAATTCCGATCTGCCCAGCTACACGGCCAACGAGTTTCGCCAGCGCAAGCTCAATGAGCTTGACCAGTCGGCCACCACCGGCAAGATCCCGCCATCCCTGCTGCGCCGCTGGGAACACGCCATGGAAGATGTGGCCCTGTGGCGCTTCAACACGTGCGTTGTTCACGGCGACCTCCATGAGGACAACATCCTGCTCGAGGATGACAAGGTCACCGCTGTTATTGGCTGGACAGATCTGCGAGTTGGCGACCCGGCCGATGATTTCGCCTGGCTCGTGGCCGTCAACGACGCCGAGTTCGTTGACACGGTGATGCAGGCCTACGCCGCAGCCCGCAGCGAGACCCCCGATCCACACCTGCTCCGCCGTGCCGCCCTCAGCGCCGAATTTGCGCTGGCCCAGTGGCTCGTCAAGGGTTATGCCGCGGACAGCGCCCGGATGGTCGAGGACGCCGAGTCCATGCTCAAGGCCCTGGAAACCGATATTGCCGAGCATGGTGGCCAGCCCATCAGCGTCGAACCCACCGTGGTTCCGGCTGTTGTTCCGGACATACCCGTTACTCCCGCCAAGACCGCCGAAGCCCCGACGAGCTCCTCCGTTTCCGTTACGCCCGTTCCCGAGGCGCCAGACTCGGACGAGCCTGTTTCCGAGGACACGGCAGCAATCTCGGTTGTGCCGGCCGCCACTGAATCCAAGGAAGCGGACGACGCCGTTGCTCCCGCCACCGACGAGGGTAAGGTTCCAGTCAAAGTCGATGCCGCACCCGCCGAGGACAAAACAACGACCGAGAACGTTGAAACCAGTGCCATGAAGGTCATCCCGTTAAAGACGGATTGACGCAGTTCACACCGTGTAGGCGTTCCTCACGATAGCTTCAAGCTCGTCTTGCCCGGCCAAATCCACGGGCCGAATCAGCTTGTCCTGGCCCACGTAGTAAAACGCTGCACGAACTTGATCCAGCGGGACCCCCTTCAGACGTGACCACGCCAGCCTGTAGACCGCCAGCTGCACGCCGCGCACCGCGAGCTGCCCTTTGCTTGGCACCTTTCCGGTCTTCCAGTCGATCAGGTCCCAGACGCCGTCGGCATCGCGGAAGACGGCATCGATGCGGCCACGCACCACAACATCGGCCACCCGGGTTTCGATGGGCACCTCGAGTTCCGCCGGGATCCTGGTTGCCCACTCGGAATTCTTGAACGTCTCCTGCATGTCGGCCAGGCCATAGGCCTCGTCGACATAGGCGTCGGCCCCCGGTTCTTCGTCGAACTCGAGCTGTCCGGTGGTGGCGAAAAAATCCTCGATCCAGGCGTGGAAGGCTGTTCCCTTGCGGGCCGCCATGCCCGGTTTGGTGGGCACAGGTCTGCGCATCGCCCGGGTGACCTTTTCCGGGTCCTCCCCCAACGCAACCAAGCGCGAGGCGGAGATGTGCGGGGGCAGTTCCACCCGCAGCTGATCGGATTCAAGTTTGTCCTGGGCCAACAGCACCGACACTTCCTTGCCCCATCGCGGGTTCCGGGAAAGGAACTCGGGGGTCCCCGGCGGGACGTCGTGATCTCCAACCTCATCGAGGCAGGCGATCACGGCGGCGGCAGACCGCTCGGAATTCTCCCGGCGGCCCGTCCTTGCAGCCACTCCGGCGCGTCCCTCAATGTCCGGCCCGTTGAGGGGATCATAGGGCCAGAGTGCACTTTCGGCGCCTGCACTGACAGGGTTGACCGCGTCTTCTTCCGGATCGTCCAGCCACGGGCCACGGGCAGCGGCCTGCCGAGTACCCTCCGTCAACGGGAGCAGCGCATCGAGGAAGGGCGACGGCGACAACGGCTTTTTGCCGCTCCCCCAGACGGTGGTGGAGCACATCAGGAAGTCTCGGGCTCGGGTGAAGGCCACATAAGCCAGCCTGCGCTCCTCTTCCTCGGCGTGGAGCAGAACATCGTCGGCAAAGAGCTTCTCGTTCTCCATCAAGGTCTTCAGGTCCGGCACATTCGTGTCCCACTCGGGCAGGTCATCGCGATCACCACGCAGGGGCCAGGGCAGCGATTTGGCCCCCGTGCTCCAGCGGTCGGCGCGGGCGCTGGGAAACGCGCCGGCATTCATTCCGGGCACAAACACCACGTCCCATTCAAGCCCCTTGGAGGCGTGCACGGTCAGCAGCGCAACGGCATCGGGGTTACTTTCGACAGGCGTCATCTCGAGCCCGCCTTCCTCCGATTCTGCTGTTTCCAGCCAGCCGAGGAAGGCATCCAGGTCGACGCGTTGGGCTGCCTGCATGAAGGTGGCCGCAGCGTCGGCAAAGGCGTCAAGGTGACGCCTTGCGTGGTGGATGCTGGACCCGGGTTTGGCGGCCAGCTCGATGTCAAGGAGCATTGTCTTCTCCACGACGCCGAGCAGGTTGGCCAGATCTTCCCCCACAAACGTCCGCAGCACCCGCAGCTCGTCCCGCAGGGCCAACAGCCGGGCTCGGGCGACGTCGCTGAGCGGCCGGCACGCCTCTGGCCAGTAGTCGGGGCTCAAATAGTCCAGGGCCTCAATGAGTGACGAGGCATCCACGAGATCGGCCGTCACCACGGCAGTTTCTGGAGCAGCAAGGCTCGGGCCATCAGCGGAGGTATAAGACGGCCCGCCTTCACCGTGCAGGGCGGCGGCATCAAAGTCCACCCTGTGTTTGGCCGCCCATGCGCGACGACGTGCCAAATGCCGGGCCCAATCGGCAAAAGCCATGAGATCGGCAGGGCCAATGCGCCATCTAGCTCCCGTCAACAGGCGCATCAAGGCATCCGAGCGCCCGGGATCGGCAATAACCCGCAGCGTAGCCACGAGGTCGACAATCTCCGGAGTGCCCAGCAGCCCGCTCAGCCCAACAATCTCATAGGGTATGCCACGTGCCTCAAACACCGATTGAAGCCTGGAAAACTGCGCACGACGGCGGCACAACACTGCCACTGTCATGTCCCCTTGGGCGCCACCGCGGTGGGTGAAATCGCCCTTGCGGTCCAGGATCTGGGCGGCAAGGGCCTCGGCCTCATCGAGTTCCGTTTCGTAGCGGGCCAACAACACCTCGCCGTCCGGGGCGTTCGGCTTTTCGCGCAATGGTGAAACGACCACGCGCGGACCGGACGCTGCCCGTTCGGCTTCCGTCAGCCCCGCAGCCAGTTTGGCATTGGCCTTGCGAGTTTGGGCCGCCGTCAGCTCAGCCGACATCACATTGGCAGCCGCCAGGATATGCGCAGAATTGCGCCAAGCGATGGTGAGCTCGGCTGTTGGTGCGTACCCGCCGTCGTGCTTGAGGAAGATTTCCGGGAATCGGAAAAGCTGGCCGGCCGAGGCCCCTCGGAAGCCGTAGATGGACTGGTGCGGATCGCCCACGGCCGTGACAGGGTGCCCGTCACCATACAGCTCGGCGAACAGCTGCAACTGGGCGTGGGAGGTGTCCTGGAATTCATCCAGCAGCACCACCTTGAAACGCTGGCGCTCCATGACGGCGGCATGCGGCACATCGCGGGCGATCCGGGCGGCCAACGCCACCAGGTCCCCGTAATCCAGCACGTTCCGGCGACGCTTCGCCTCGGCATATTTCTGCACCAACGCAGCCACGGAAGCACGGGTCCGCAGGACATTCAGCTGCTTGCTGACCATGGCCGTGCGTGGCTTGGCCGTCTCGGCGATGTACGGCAAGGTCTCAAAATTGGCCAGATAGGACTCGATCGTGGCCATGACCTGCTCGGGGTCCTGCAAGTGCTCGGCACATTCGCCGGCCAGGTCCATGACGGACTGGATCAGCGTGGATTTGGCAGCCGTGAAGTGCTCGTGGCCGCCATCGTGTGCTTCCACAACGTCGCTGGCCAGCTGCCATGCGTCAGCGGCACCCATCACCACGGCGTCACGTTCAATACCAAGGCGCAGACCGTAATCGGTGACGATGCCGCTGGCATAGGAATGGTAGGTGGACACCTTCGGTTCAAGTGCGTCCCGGGCCGCGGCAGCCGGAGCCAATTCCACCAGTCCGGAACGCGCAAGGGTACCAAGTTTGGCCAGTTGCCCGCGGATCCGCGAGGCCAGTTCACCGGCGGCCTTGCGTGTAAACGTGACGCCCAAAATCTCCTCGGGCAGGACCAGGCCGTTGGCCACGAGCCAGACCACCCTGTCAGCCATGGTGGTGGTCTTGCCTGAGCCGGCGCCTGCAATGACCAACAGCGGTTCAAGGGGCGAGCAGATAATGGCTGCCTGCTCCGCCGTGGGCGGGCGCTGTTCCAGGAGCTCGGCCAGCTCATAGGGGCTCAGCACGGGGCGGCTTTCCTGCAGGTCCTCGGGTGCCCGCAGGTCCTCGGGTGGCGCGGGGCTTTGGAGCTCAGAAGTACTCATTCGGTGATTTGTTTCCCTTCCGGGCACAGCGGGCAGATGGTGGGCAGCGGGCAGCCGTTGCGTTCGGACCAGTCGGCGCCGTGGCGAGCGGGGAACACGGCCTGGGCCATGAGTAAGGCAGCCTCCATGACCTTGCGCGTTGGATCATTCTCGCTGCCGGAGACCATGGCTGCCTGGTCCTGCGTTTTCACGCTCTTGGTGCCGTCGCCCAGCGGCAGCAGGGCGGCCCCGCCAGAAACGGCGCCGGTCAGCCCGGCGGCCTCAGCCTGCTCGGCGAAACCGCCCGCGCTCACGGCCACCTGATAGGCCCCCAGCTGGGGGTGCTCGGCCACTTGGTCCTTGGTGGGCTTGGTGCGCCCGGTCTTGATGTCAACCACGATCAGGTTTCCATCTGAGTCAGCCTCAAGCCGGTCCACCTGTCCACGAAGGCGGACCACATGGCCATTGTCCGGCAGCTCGCCCAAATCAATCGTGAAGTTCTCCTCCACGCCCAGCAGGGTGCGGCCCTGTTGCCTGGCCTCGATCACATACTGCGCCAACTTGCCCAGCATCTCCTGGGCACGCCCAAAGTCAACGTCCGTTTCCCACGACTCGGGCAAGCCCAGTGACGGCCAGCGTTTCTCCAGCTCGGCAAGATATTCGTGCCCGGCGCCGTTGGGAATGTCCTGTGCGATGCCGTGAATGAGCGTGCCAAGACTGCGGGCAAAATCGGTAGTTGCTTCCCCACCGGCAGCCCGGATGAACCAGTTCAGCGGCGATTTCAGCACCTCTTCAACCTTCGACGGCGAGACCACCACCGGCTCCCCTGGCGCCACAATCGCCGTGTCAGTGCTCAGCGGCAGTAGTCCCCACCACTGCCGCGGATGGGCCCCAGGTACGGAGTTTTCGGCCATCACGGAGAGCATCCGGGCAGCCTCGGGCTCGGCATGCATCTCCGATTCCTGCCGCAGCTCGGCCACGAGCGAGCGCAGGGTCATGGGCCGGGGCACCTGTTCCACGGGCCGGACGGGGTATTGGGATTCGCCGCCGGAATCGGTGACGGGAATGAAGGGTGCGGCCAGGTCAAGGAACTGTGAGGGCTGAAGATCGTGACCCGCGGCGGCCGTGAGGATGAGGATTTCGCTGGCGCGGGAGATGGCGGCGGCAAAACTGCGCAGCTCGTCGTACCGGATATCCCGCAGCCTGGCAGCCGGTTCGATCTGCCGGGCCGCCTGTGCCCCGTTTTCCAACACATCCACGAGAAGCTGGCTTCCCAGCATCTCCCCGCGGAGCCGCGTGTTGGGCCAGACGCCCTCCTGCAATCCGGCCACAATGACCACCGGCCATTCCCTGCCGGCAGCGCTAGCCGGGGTAAGAATTTCTACCGCGTCCGTACGTTGGGCACGGGCAGCCAGAGTGTCCATGGGCAGTTCCTGGCTCATCAAATAGTCAAGGAACTGCTGCGGGCTGGAACCGGGTAGCTGGTCAACATAGCGTTCGGCCGTCTGGAACAGCGCCATGACGGCATCAAGATCCCGGTCGGCACGGATGCCCGTTGGACCGCCACGCAGCGCCTGCGTCTCCCATGTCCCGGAGCTGTCGCACGCATCCCAAAGCGCCCACAGAACGGTCTCGGCATTTGCACCAGCCACGGCCACGGCGTCGCGGCCGGCAGCCAGCATGGCGGCAATGCGCCGTGCGTTGGCTGCCTCCCACCCCAGCGGCTCGAGCTTTTCAGGATTCAGCAGGGCCTCGACGAGCAATTCGTCGCTGGCCCGGCCACCGCCCGCGTGCAGTTCCTGCTGCCGCAGCGCCTGCCGGAGTCGGCGCAGGTGCAGCGCTGTTGAGCGTCCCAGACGCGAGGTCAACAGCGCCACGCAAGCCTCGGCGTCGAGCTTCTCCACGGCCAGCGCTATGCCAAACGCCTCCAACAGGGGGCGTACGGCGGGCTCATCGCGGACCGGGTTCTCGGCAACGGGCACCTTGACGGCGATCCCCTGCGCGCTCAGATACCGCTGCAGCGCGGCCAATGCCGAACCGGTGCGCACAATCACGGCGATCTCATTCAGGCCGCGCCCGCCCAGGTGCTGCAGGTGCAGGATGCGCTCAGCCACGAGACGAAGCTCGTGCACCTCGGAGGCCACCACGTGGGCGCTCACATAGGAATTCGCGAGGGGGGACGACGCCGGGTTCCCGACTACTGCGTCCGGCTCAGCTTCTCCTGCCGACTCGCCTTGTCCTGCCGGCCAGGAAAGCTCGCGAGCCTTGTGCCCGCCACGGATCTGGAAGATGCGCTCGGCCACGCCCTGCCAAGCCGAGGCCAAGGGCTTGCCCATGCGGTGTGAGGTGGACAGCGAAAACTGTTGCAATGGATGTTCGGGCGTGGACAGGGTGTCCGCCAGCGAGGCAACCAGATCCGGGCGGGCGCCACGGAAGCCCTGCACCACGGTGTCAGGCGAGGCGGCAACGAGGACATCCTTGCCGCGGCCCACCAGGCGCAGGAGCTCGTGCACCGATTTATTGGCCTCCTGAATGTCATCGACGACAATCAGGGTCAACCGGTTGCGTTCTTGGGCTAGGAACTCCGCGTCCAGCTGCAAAAGAGTTGTGGCCGCCGTGATGATGCCGGCCGGGTCAAAGGAGCCGGACTTTCCCCAGTCCACGACATCCCGGTACTCCTGGTAGAGCGATGCTGCTGCAACCCAATCCGGCCGCTGGTTTGCCGCACCCAACTCGGCCAGTTCTTCCGGGGCCAGTCCGTATTCAATGACGCGGTCAAAAAGTTGGCGGATTTCCTGGCGGAAGCCGCGAGTTTCAATGGCGTCGGCGAGTTCGGCGGGCCAGTGCGGGTCGGAACCCAAGCCCATCCGGTGCCCGGCCAGCAGGTCCCTGATGATCAGGTCCTGCTCTGGCCCACTCATAAGGCGCGGCGGACCGTCGAGGTGCGGCATGCGCCCCTCGACCTTGGCCCGGCGCAGCAGATCGAAGGCGTAGGAAGACCAGGTCCTTGCCGGCGAAGTACTCAAACTTCTGGTGAGCCTTGCGCTAAAGCCATCACGAAGGCGGGCGGCAGCCAGACGCGATGGGGCCAGCAGAAGGGCACCGGCCGGATCAATCCCGTGATGGTCCATCCGCTTGACAGAGGCCTCGATCAAAACAGTTGATTTTCCGGTGCCCGGCGCACCCCACACCAGAACGGGGCCCGAGCCGGGCGCAAGGTCGACGACGCCCTGCTGATCGGCACTCAGCCGCGGGGCAGACCGAACACTGTCCACGGGCGGCACGAGGGCCAGCTTGGGCACGGCGAACCTGTCTTGCTTCGCTGACTGTTCTGAATATGGCTGCTCTGCTTGCGTGCTCATTTCTGTATTCCATCATGAGGCACCGACATTTTTGGACGAGCGGCAGCGGCACCTGCCGCGCCGGATTCGACGTCGTCCATTTCTTGCAGGCTGGCGGCAATAGCGTCGATGAGGTCAAATTCGGCGTCCGTGGGATGCCAGCGTGCAGCCTTCATATCAACACGCCACGAGGCGGCCGTATCGCCACGCAAGACGGTCTGCTCGTGACGGTAGTGCTCCAACGCCTGATTTTCGTGGCCTTGGGGCGCCTGACCGCTGGCACGGATAACCCGCCACCACGGCACGGCGCTCCCCTGCGCGGCCATGACGGCGCCAACCTGCCGCGGCCCGCCACTCTCCAACAGTGCCGCAATGTCCCCGTAAGAGAGAACCCGCGCAGGCGGAATCAAGTCCGCCACCGCCAAAACCGCTTCAAGATACTGCTCACGCATACCTCAAGCGTAGTTCGCCGCCGTCGGCAAAGGCGCCGCGGATGCGTCTTTGTCCATGCCAGCAGGTAGCGTTGAGGAATGACTAGCTGGAGCATGCACCCCCGTGCCGCATTTGACCTTGAAACTACAGGCAAGGATCCGCGCACGGCCCGGATCGTGACGGCGTCGATCGTCATGGTTGACGAGACCGGTGCGGTGGCCGAAAGCTACGAGTGGCTCGCCGATCCCGGCATCGAAATTCCTGAGGAAGCGGCCGCCATCCACGGCATCTCCACGGAACACGCACGCGAAAACGGCCGGCCCTCTGATGAGGTCACGGCAGAAGTGGGAGCCGTCTTGGCCACCCTCTTCGCTAACAACATCCCTGTCATTGCCTTCAACGCCAGCTACGACTTCACTGTCTTGGCCAACGAGGCCCGCCGGCACGAGCTTGCGCAAATCACTGCGGCTCCCGTGATCGATCCTTTTATCTGCAACAAGCAGGTCGACAAATTCCGCAAGGGCAGCCGCACGCTCGTGGCGCTGTGTGAGGAGTACGGCATTAAGCTCGACGACGCCCACACCTCGGCTGCCGATGCGGAAGCAACGCTTCGCCTGGCAGATGCCCTAGCCGCCAAATACAGTGCGCTGCGGGTAGATCTGACGGACTTGCATGCCGCACAGGTGGTGTGGGCTCGTGAGCAGGCCGCCGATTTCCAACAGTATTTGCGCCGGATGAAAGACCCCGCCGCCGTCATCGAAGGTGACTGGCCGGTCCTGCCCTCGCTGTGAGAATTCCGAACCCCAACGCTTTAGTGATCTAAATCACATTAAGAGTTGCTTTCGAATACGCATTTGATAGTACTCCAGTAGTGCGGGGGCGCATCCTTGCGCGCGTCCACCTCAGGTCCTGCGGCGCACATCATCGCAGCTTGTTTGGCGAAGTGGCCTTTTGGTCACGCATAAGTTCACATCAGCCATATTTTCGATGCGGGTGACATAATTTAGTTTTGCTGGTTGAGTTCTGCTAAGAAGCTCCTGTGAGCTTTAGCCCGTCTCCCACGCCACGCTTATTCCCCTCCCGAGCTGTCCTTCGGGCTGGCACCTGCAATGAAAGTGAAAGTTTGATGAAGAAATCTGCCCTGAAGTGGCTCACGACCGTTCCGGTCGCCGTTGCCCTGGCCTTCTCCCTCGCAGCTTGCGGCGGCGGCACGGATGCAACCAGCTCCGGCAAGCCCACGGATGCTCTTGCCGGCAGCGACCAGGTCTCGCTGGATAAGTACACCACCGCCGACGTAACCGCGCTGGACAAGATTGATACTGCGGCCTTGGGCCTCATCACGCCCGGCACCATCACGGTCGGCACCTTGTCCGATGCCCCGCCGAACATCTACATCGACAAAGACGGCAAGTTCACCGGTTACGACAACGAACTCCTACGCGCCATGGGCGAGAAGCTGGGCCTGAAGGTTGAATTCAAGTCGACCGACTTCTCCGCTCTTCTTGCACAGGTTCAGAACAAGCAGTTCGACGTCGGATCCTCCTCGATTTCCACGACCGACAAGCGCCGCGAGACCGTAGGCTTCACCAACGGTTACGACTTCGGCTACATGGCCGTTGTGGCCAAGACTGACTCGGCTGTCAAGGGCTTCGCCAACTTGAGCGCCGACACCCGCATCGCTGTTGTTCAGGGCACTGTTCAGGACGACTATGTCACCAACACGCTCAAGCTCGAGCCGGTTCGTTTCTCCGACTACAACACGGCCTACGCCAACTTGAAGAACGGTCAGGTTGATGCTTGGGTTGCTCCTTCACAGCAGGCAACCGGCCAGGTCAAGGACGGCGACGGCACGGTCATCGCCGAGTCCGTGGTCAACACTCAGAACTTCACCGCTTACGCCGTGAACTCCGAGAACAAGCCTCTGATCGATGCATTGAACTCCGCACTCGACGCAGTCATCACCGACGGCACCTGGGCCAAACTGACCAAGGAATGGTACCCGGAGCGCGTTACACCCGATGATTGGACTCCCGGGTCCAAGGCCGCAAAGATCTCCTAAGGGACTCTATTCGTGGATGCATTTCAGCAGTTCCTTAAAACATTCTTTGACTGGCAGGCCATGGGGGAAGTTATTCCCAGCATGCTCACTGTCGGCCTGCCCAACACGCTCATTCTCGCGATTTCCTCGGGCATTCTGGGATCCATTCTTGGCCTCATCTTGGCCATCATGGGCATCTCCCGCAACCCGTTTTTGCGCTGGGTAGCGCGGATTTACACGGACATCCTCCGTGGTCTTCCGGCCATCTTGGTCATCGTGATCATCGGGATCGGGCTGGGACCCATCTTGCGCGAGTCCATGGGTATCAACAACCCCTTCCCACTGGGGATTTTTGCGCTGACGTTGATGGCTGCCGCCTACATGGGTGAGATCTTCCGTTCAGGCATACAGAGTGTTGATAAGGGACAGCTGGAAGCATCCCGAGCCTTGGGCTTCAGCTACACCTCGGCCATGATGCTTGTGGTCATCCCGCAGGGTATCCGCCGCGTTCTGCCGGCCTTGGTGAACCAGCTGATCCACCTCATCAAGGATTCATCATTGATCTACATGCTGGGGCTGCTCTCCAGCCAGCGCGAAATCTATCGCGTGGGCAACGACGCGGCCGCAAACTCGGGAAATATGTCTCCCCTGATCGCGGCCGGACTGTTGTACCTCTGCATGACAATTCCGCTGACGCACCTGGTCAATTTCATTGACAAGCGGATGCGTGAAGGCCGGGCACAGAAAATCGAGCCCGATGATGCTGCCGCCGTCGTTGGAAAGGGCGCCTAGACATGAGTGACTTTAATTCAGGCTCTCTCTCAGCCACCAATATCCACCTAGCCTTCGGTGCCAACAAGGTGCTGCGGGGCATCGACCTCCATGTCCCCCAGGGCACCACGGCTTCGGTCATCGGCCCTTCGGGTTCTGGAAAGTCGACCCTGCTGCGTGTCATGAACCGGCTGATCGAGCCGGATCAGGGCGATATCCAGCTCGATGGACGCTCCGTCTTGCAGGACAACCCGGACGAGCTGCGCCGTCGTATTGGCATGGTTTTCCAGCAGTTCAACCTGTTCCCGCACAAGACGGTCCTGGACAACGTGTCTCTGGCCCTTCACAAGATCAAGAAGCTGCCCAAGGATCAGGCTCGCGCCAAGGCCATGGAACAGCTGGAGCTTGTGGGCTTGGCGCATAAGGCCGATGCTCGTCCCGGCAACCTTTCCGGAGGTCAGCAGCAGCGTGTGGCGATTGCCCGTGCGCTGGCCATGGAGCCTGAGGTCATGTTCTTTGACGAGGCCACCAGTGCTCTGGACCCCGAGCTGGTCAAGGGCGTCCTGGCGCTTATGACCGATCTGGCCAAGGGCGGCATGACCATGGTTGTGGTGACCCACGAGATGGGCTTCTCCCGCAACGTTTCCGACACCGTGACCTTCATGGATGCCGGCGTCGTCGTGGAGACCGGATCTCCGGATCAGCTCTTCTCCGAGCCAAAGACCGACCGCTTGAAGGGCTTCCTCTCGGACGTCCTGTAGCGTCAAAAAAGCGAAAACGGGGCCAGCCCGCGAGAACGGTGATAACTTCCACCGTTTTCGCGGGTTGGCCCCGTTTTCGCGTGCGATTATGCGGAAGCTGCTGCCTTCGCCGCGGCGGGCAGGGCCTCGAAGATGCGGTTCATGGCTGCATCGTCGTGTGCGGCCGAGAGGAACCAAGCCTCGAAGACGCTCGGGGGCAGGTACACGCCCGAATCCAGCATTGAGTGGAAGAACGGTGCGTAGCGGAATACTTCCTGCGCCTGCGCGTCGTCGTAGTTGTGAACGCCGTTTGCAGAGGTACCGAACGCCACCGAGAACAGGCTCCCAGCGCGCTGGATCGAGTGGTCCACACCCTCACTGGTCAGCGCAGAGGACAGGGCTGCGGACAGTTCCAGTGAGCGCGCATCCACCGTGGCGTAGACGGCCGAGGTGGCGGCAGTCAGTGTAGCTACACCGGCAGCCATGGCCACGGGGTTTCCGGACAGTGTGCCTGCCTGGTAAACCGGGCCCAACGGAGCAAGGTAGTCCATGACCTCCGCGCGGCCACCCAGCGCCGCTGTGGGAAGGCCGCCACCGATGACCTTGCCGAATGTGAACAGGTCGGGAGTCCAGCCCTCAGAGGCACCGGTCAGGCCCCAGTAACCGGCAGGACCGGTGCGGAATCCGGTAAGAACCTCATCAAGGATCAGCAGCGCACCGTGGGTGGAGGTGATGCGGGAAAGCCCGGCGTTGAAGCCCTCGCCCGGTGTCACCACGCCCATGTTGGCCGGTGCGGCCTCGGTGATGACGGCGGCAATCCGGTCACCGTGCGCGGCAAAGGCAGCCTCCACGGCGGCCAGATCGTTGTACGGCAGGACCAGCGTTTCGGCAGCTGTAGCCGCCGTGACGCCGGCAGAACCGGGCAGCGCCAAGGTGGCCAGGCCCGAGCCGGCAGCTGCCAGCAGTGAGTCCAGGTGGCCGTGGTAGCAGCCGGCAAACTTGATGATCAGGTCGCGGCCGGTGAAGCCGCGAGCCAGGCGCACGGCCGTCATGGTTGCCTCGGTGCCGGTGGACACCATGCGCAGACGTTCGACGCCGGATACCCGCCCCTGGACCAAAGCGGCCAGTTCGCTTTCGGCGGGGGTTGAGGCACCAAAGCTCAGGCCGTGATCAACGGCAGCATGGACGGCTGCCAACACATCGGGGTGCGCGTGACCCAGCAGTGCCGGACCCCAAGAGCAGACCAGGTCAACGTACTCGCGACCATCGGCGTCGGTGAGGTAGGCGCCCTTGGCGTTGACCATGAAGCGTGGCGTCCCGCCGACGGAGCCGAAGGCGCGAACGGGCGAGTTCACCCCACCGGGCATGAGGGTCTTGGCACGGTCAAAAAGTTCCTGCGAGCTGGTCATGAAAGAATCCTTGGCTAAAGGGAGCTGAATTATTGAAGAAGTAAGTTTTAGTTTTCGCGGAGCCAGCCGGCCAGTTCGGCCGCCCAGTACGTCAGGATCATGGTGGCACCGGCCCGCTTGATACTCAGCACCGATTCCTCGATGGCTGCACGGCGGTTGATCCAGCCGTTCGCTGCGGCTGCCTCGATCATGGCGTATTCACCGGAGATTTGGTAGGCCGCCACCGGCACAGGGCTCATGGCGGCTACGTCGGCCAGGATGTCCAGGTAGCTCATGGCGGGCTTGACCATGACGATGTCGGCACCTTCGGCGAGGTCCAGTTCCACCTCATGGAGGGCCTCGCTGCGGTTCCCCGGGTCCATTTGGTATGTACGTCGGTCGCCGTCGAGCTGGGAATCGACGGCTTCGCGGAACGGGCCATAGAACGCCGAAGCGTACTTGGCCGCATAGGCCAGCACTGACACCGTGCTGAAACCGGCAGAATCCAGTGCTTCACGGATCACGGCGACCTGGCCGTCCATCATGCCGGAAGGCGCCACAATGTGCGCTCCCGCAGCAGCCTGAGCCACGGCCATCTTGGCGTAAATTTCCAAGGTGGCATCGTTGTCGACCTGGCCGGCTGCATCCAAGACGCCGCAGTGGCCGTGGTCCGTAAATTCATCAAGGCAGAGATCGCTCATGATCACGAGGTCATCGCCAACGGCGGCACGTACGTCCCGGATCGCCTTATTCAGCACACCGAAAGGATCAATGCCGGCAGTCCCCGTTGCGTCGCGTTCGGCCGGAATGCCAAAGAGCATGATGCCACCGAGCCCCAACGCCACGGCCTCGCGGGCAGCTGCAATGAGCGACGCCGTCGTATGCTGCACTACACCCGGCATGGACGTGATGGGCTTGGGTTCACCGAGGCCTTCGCGGATGAACACCGGCAGAATCAAATCCGCCGGCGCCACGGAGTATTCGCTGACCAGACGGCGCATGGCGTTGGTGGTGCGCAGGCGGCGGGGACGGTGCTGGGGGAAACTCATGATGACTCCGTAAATTACTGGGTTTGTAAATTATTGTGGGCCCGTGCCAATGCGGCCACGATGCCCTCCGGTGTTGGATGTTCGGCCGTGGCGGCCACGTGCATGCCCAGCCGTTGGGCCTCGGCCCTAGTAGGTTGGCCGATGGCTACCAGCAGGCAACCCTCCGGCAGTGGCGTCAAGGTTTCTGCCACCCGACGGGCGGCACTTCCCGAGGCAAGTACGACGGCGTTGATCGCCCCCATCTGAATCTCCTGTGCCGCTTCGGCTGGGGTGAGGATAGGGAGGGCAGATTGATCGCGATCGTCGAGCTCCGGAGCCTTCGACTCCAGCTTGGCCGTCAGCCGCAACTCGGGAACTGCGGGGTAGTCCACGGTCCGGTAAGCCGCGACGATCTCCGGTTCCCAGCCCTTGGCCGTCAGCCCGTCCACAAGGGTGGCTTCGGCGAGGTTTGACTGTGGCAAGAGAACTCGAGGGGATCCGCCGTCGGTCGGATCAATGACCGGCCACAACTCCACGAGCCCGGCCGCCGATTGCATGTCCACCGGTGCCAGCGCTGCATGGATGCCCTCGGCCGCCAAGACGGCAACCGAGGTGGGGCCGATTGTCGCCACAAAAGTCGTGGCTGGAATGATTTCGGTGAGCGAGGTCCCGGCAGCTTCGCACCACTGCTTCATGGCCCGCACCGTAGTGATGGAGCTGACCACGAGCCAGCGGTACTCCCCCGCAGCCAACCGGCGCAGCGCCGCACCCAGCGCTTCCTGATCGCCAACCTCAAAATCGATCAGGGGCACCAAAACCGGCTCGGCACCGGCCGCGGCCAGGGCATCAACCAAGGCCCCGGCGCGGTCAGCACTGCGGGTCACGGCCACGCGCAAACCGGACAGTGGCGGCTCAGGCTCGACCGGCGGGATTAGCGTCATTACGCGGGGCCGGCCAGATCGGCCAGGTCACCTGCACCACCAGCAAGAAGTTCCTCGGCTAGCTCGATGCCAAGGAGCGTGGCACCAACGGTGGTGAGCCCGTCGGTGGCCTTTTTGAGGCGCATCGAACGGGTGCCGTCGAGGGAGCAGACCACGGTTTCCAGGTACAGCATGGAACCCTTGCGATGGGCCAAGGCACCCACGGGTGCACTGCAGCCGGCCTCGAGGCGGGCCAACAGTGCCCGCTCGGCGGTGACGGCTAGGCGCGTGTCCTGATCGTCAATGGCAGAAAGTGACTGCCCCAGGACTGTCGTGAGATCGGTGTCGGCCGTTCGGCATTCCAGGGCAAGAGCGCCCTGGCCCGGAGCCGGCAGCATCACGTCGGTGTCGAGGAACTCGGTAACGGTATCCAGGCGGTCAATTCGACTCAGCCCGGAGGCGGCAAGAACCACTGCGTCAAGGTCGGCAACCTTGCCCGGGATGACCTCAGTGGCCGCATTTCCGGGCAGGCCAGGTACACGGGCCAGGCGGGTATCGACGTTGCCGCGAATGTCCACCACGTTCAGGTCCGGGCGTGCAGCGAGCAGTTGGGCGGCACGGCGCGGTGAGCCTGTGCCCACTGTTGCACCTTGGGGCAGCTCGGCCAGTTTCAGGCCATCCCGCGAGCACAAGGCATCGCGGGCATCTGCTCGAAGCGGAATGGCCGCCAGAGCCAGACCCGGAACGGCCGCTGTGGGTAGGTCCTTGAGTGAGTGCACGGCCACGTCGACGCCACCGTTGAGGAGCGTGTCACGCAGGGCTGCGGCAAAAACTCCCGTGCCGCCCATCTGGGACAGTGGTCCGGTGAGAATGTCGCCCTCGGTCTTGACTGGCACGATCTCGGCCGTGAATCCGCCAACAGCACTGAGCTTTTCCGTAATTTGTCCGGTCTGGCTCAGCGCCAGCTTGCTCCCGCGGGTTCCAATTTTCACAGTTGCCATTGTTTCAGCCATGGGAACTAAGAACCAACCTGGGTCGATGCGGAGACGAGGCCAACGGTGCTGCCAACCTCTGAGATAACTGGCTTTTCACCGCGGAAATTGGCGCAGCAACCGGGGTTGCACACATCGAACCACGGCCCCAGCTTCGTCATGGCGGGGCGTTCCGCAATATGATTCTCAATGGTTCGTTCGCAGATCAAGTCCACGAGGCCACTGACGAACTTCTGGTGCGTGCCCGGGGTCGGCGCACGGTCAAAGGCCAAGCCCAGTTCGGCGCACGTTTCTGCCGCTTCGGTGTCAAGATCCCACCGGACTTCCATGTGGTCGCTGACAAAACCCAGCGGCACCACAACAACGCCCTTGATGCCAGCAGCGGCCTGATCAGCCAAGGCATCGTTGATGTCCGGTTCCAACCACGGCACATGCGGGGCACCGGAACGCGACTGGTACACCAGCGACCATTCCTGGGCGGGGTCAACGGCGGCCATGATGGCCTCCGCCGCCGCAAGATGCTGCGCAACGTAGGCAGAATTTTCGGTGAACTCACGCAGTTCCAACTCGGAGTTACCCGAGGCTTCGGCATCCCTGGTGGGAATCGAGTGAGTGGCGAACATGACGTGCACCGCGGCGTCCGGAGTGCCAGCTGCAGCCAACTTGGCACGGATCTTCGCCAACGATGCGACGGTTCCTTCGATAAAGGGCTCAACAAAACCGGGGTGGTCAAAGTACTGGCGCACCTTGTCCACGGCCAGCTTTCCATCCAGGCCCGTCTCAGTCAGGGCCATGCCGATGTCCTCGCGGTACTGGCGGCAGCTTGAGTATGAGGAGTAGGCGCTGGTGGTGACCATCAAGAGTCGGCGGTGCCCGGCGTCGTATGCATCCTGCAAAACGGCGGGGATGTAAGGATCCCAGTTCCGGTTGCCCCACAGCACGGGCAGCTCGATGTTCCGTGCTGCCAGCTCGGCTTCAAGAGCAGCCTTCAGCGCACGGTTTTGGGCGTTGATGGGGCTGATGCCGCCATTTTTGCGGTAGTGGTGGCTGACCTCTTCGAGGCGCTCATCCGGGATACCACGGCCACGGGTGACGTTGCGCAGGAATGGAATGACATCGTCCTGGCCCTCGGGACCGCCAAAGGAAGCCAGCAGGATCGCGTCGTACTCGGCCGGGGCAGCGACAGGGACGGAAACTGTGCTCATCGGAGAACCTCGGCAACCTCGGCACTGGCAACGCGGCGGCCCGTGTAGAAGGGAACTTCTTCGCGCACGTGCAGGCGGGCATCGGAGTAACGCAGGCTGCGCATCATGTCGACCAGGTCGATGAGGTTGTCAGCTTCCAGTCCCAGCAACCATTCCCAGTCGCCCAGGGCGAAAGCGGAGACGGTGTTGGCCTGGACCTGCGGGTATTCGCGGCCCAGCATGCCGTGTTCGCGCAGCATGCGGGAGCGGTCATCGGCGGGCAGGATGTACCAGTCATAGGAGCGTACGAACGGGTATACACAGACCCAGTCCTTGGGCTCGTTGGGGCCCATGTAGGACGGGGCGTGGGACTTGGCGAATTCGGCTTCGCGGTGCACGCCCATGGCGGACCAGGCGATCTCGGTGGCGGCGAACAACTCGGTGCGGCGGATGGAGCGCACGGCGCGCTGCAGGCCTTCCGCGTCGGCACCGACGAGCCACACCATAATGTCGGCATCGTTGCGCATGGCGGAGACGTCGTAGGCTCCACGCAGGGTGATGCTTTCAGCGGCCAAGGCGGCCACCAGGTCATCAAACTCTGCAATGGCGGCATCCGCGCCTGTGAAGGATCCGGTCCGCTTGAAGACTGTCCACAGCGTGAACGGGGTCTCACTCGGGGTTTTGGTGACAGATTCTGCGTTTGTGTGGCTCATGGTTTCAAGTTTGCACCCCAGTGACCCGAAAGCTTAAATCAGGGTTCTCTACATTGCGTAGAAAGTGCCCAATGTCACGCCTTGGCGCTGCCTTGGATCAGCGCACTGATGGTTCCCCGCGTCCCGCCCACAACGGCTGCCAGCCCGTTGCCGCTCAACCAGCCGCCGGTCAGTGCTAGCCCTGGCACCTCGCCTGCGAGGGCCCGCACCTTGGCCATCTTCACCTGATGCCCGACGGCGGCAAACGGCAAGGCTCCCTTCCACCGGACAATGTCCGCACCGAGGAGATCATCCTCGGTTACCTCGATGCCCAGCAGCGTTGAGGCGTCAGCAAGTGCCGTGGGCACCAGGTCTTCCTCGGTCGGCGTGGCGGAGGTCAGGCGCACCGCATCTGAAGCCTTGACGCCGGCACGCCCGTAGGAGAGCCGCAAGACGTGAGTTCCGGGACCCGTGGAATCGGCCAGCCAGCCCCACTTTGAGGTGGCGTGAGTGAGGGCTTTGGCCTTGATACCGGCAACGCCCGGGGCAACCAGCACCCCAGTTCCGCGCGGCGCCGAATCGAGTTCGGGCACGTCAACCACCAGGGTGACAAGGCGAATGTCGGGTCCGGGCGCAGGCGCGAAGGGAAGCAGCTGCGGCAGCTCGGCGCCCAACAGTTTCACGGCAGTGGGGCCGTCGGTGGCCACGACCAGCAGCTGTGCGCTGTCAACGCCTTGTTCAGTGCCATGCTCCCAGTCAAGCTGCCACGGCAGGACGGCAACGGTCTCATGATCGTCTGGACGTTCATGTGCAACGTCGGGTGTACCGCGGTAAATCGCCTTGATTCGATGTCCGGCATGCATCTGAACGCCGGCCGCAAGAAGGTGTTCCACTAGAGCGGTAACGAGCGTGTGCATGCCACCCACCAGGCCACCAACGGCCGAACCGGGCTTGCTCCCACCGGCTCGCTGCGCCGCAACGGCTGCCGCAAGGGAGCCGTGTTCCCGGATCCCGGCACGCAGGCCCGGGGCCACCATGTCCACGTCAAGGAGTTCCGGATCGGCCGAGTGCACCCCGCCAACGACGGGCGCCACAAGCCGCTCGAGGACCCTCTTGCCCATGCGGGCGCGAACCAGCTCGGCCACGCTGGACACGGCCTCGGTGGTGCCGATCGTGGCCGGCATCTTCGCGTCCAGGGCCGCTCGAAGCACTCCGGAGGCACCCAAGGCCGCGCGGACCTCGGGGGCGCTGAGATCAGCGGGGATGCCCAGGACGCCCGTACGCGGCAGCGGTACCGGGCCATCCGGCAGCCAAACCCAGGCGCCGGCCGGATTGGGCGTCACAATCTTGGCCGCCAGTCCTAGTTCTTCGGCCAGATCGGCCACCGCCGTGGTTCGGGTCGCGAACGATTCCGCACCGCCGTCGAGCACCACACCAGCCACCTCGTGGCGGGACACGCATCCACCCCAGGAGGCCGCGGCCTCGTAAATTGCCACCTGGAAACCAGCAGCCTGCAGATCCTTGGCAGCCAACAGTCCGGAGACGCCGCCACCCACCACCACGGCCCGGTTGGTGACCGAGTGGCTCTGCGGCTTCGCTGCGTGTTTGCGGTGTTCCATGGTGTCCCCTTACGGCTGGTGCTGGGCTGCGCTGGTACTAGATAGCTTGTGCTAGATGGAGTGAATCAGTTCCACCACGCGCGTCAGGATGGCCGGATCCGTTTCGGGCGGCACACCATGACCCAAGTTCACCACATGACCCGGCGCGGATGCTCCGGCGGCCACGACGGCGCGGACGTGTGCCTCGAGGACGTCCCAGGGAGCGCTCAGCAGCGCCGGGTCGATGTTGCCCTGCAGCGGCACGGTGCCACCAAGACGGCGGTTTGCCTCATCCAGCGGAAGGCGGTAATCGACACCCATGACGTCAACGCCCACGCCGTACATGGCCGGCAGGAGCTCACTGGTTCCGGTGCCGAAGTGAATCAAGGGGACGCCCAGATCGCGGACGTGGTCCAAGGCCCTGGCCGACGCCGGAGCAACGTGCTCGGTGTAGTCGGCAAGGCCCAGCGAACCTGCCCAGGAATCGAAAAGCTGGGCCGCGCTTGCTCCGGCCTCGATCTGGGCGCGCAGGAACTTGCCCGATGCGTCGGCAGCCCAGTTCATGAGGCCGGCCCAGAGTTCGGGCTGTGCGTGCATCATGGTGCGCGGGCCCAGGTGATCGCGGGACGGCTTGCCTTCGACCATGTAGGCAGCGACGGTGAAGGGAGCTCCAGCGAAGCCGATGAGCGGGGTGCTGCCCAATTCGGCGACGGTCAAGGCAACGGCTTCGCGGATCGGGTCCAGGGCTTCATCGGTGAGCTCGGGCAGGTTCGCAATGTCCTCGGCCGTGCGAATGGGCTTCTCCAGTACGGGGCCAACCCCGGGAACAATGTCCACGCCGACGCCTGCAAGCTTGAGCGGAATGACAATGTCGGAGAAGAAAATGGCGGCGTCAACATCGTGGCGACGAACAGGCTGAAGCGTAATTTCGGCGGCCATGGCCGGCTTCAGGCAGGATTCCAGCATGGTGGTACCCACCCGCAGTTCGCGGTATTCGGGCAACGAGCGGCCGGCCTGGCGCATGAACCAGACGGGACGGCGGCTAGGGGTTCCACCCCGGTAAGCCGTAATCAGAGGGGAATTGGCGGTGCGGCCATCCATCAAGGGGTGGCTGGGGCTCAGTGTCATGGCACCACCCTACAGAGCCAATCTGAGGTTCTTTTGTGCACAAACTGTCACCGTAGTAGGGCACTGCGCCGCGGCAGGGGTAAGCAGCATCACAGATTCTTGGTGACGCTTTTGCCCTCCCTGTCCGCAAACCATCAGGTTGGGGGTCTACCATTGTGAAATTGTGGTCGTCTTTTCGCTCGTTGCCTCTCATTCATCCATTGATCTGGAAACCGTTGCCCGCCTAAGTGCCGGTGCCGCGGCTGTCAGTGCTGACGTCATTGAGAAGGACAACGCCGTGGCCGGTCTGGTCACGCTCGCGACCTGCAACCGCTTTGAGCTCTATGTCCACGCCCGCAGCACCGAAGATGTCGAGGCGGCGCGCAGCTCCTTGATAGAGACCGTCAGCAAGCATTCGGGCCTGAGTGAACCCCAAGTATCCCAGGCATTGAACACCCTGCATTCGGATGCGGTCCCCCGCCACCTCTTCGCAGTCAGCACCGGTCTGGATTCCGCTGTTGTCGGTGAGCGTGAGATCGCCGGCCAGGTACGCCGCGCCCTGAGCACCGCACAGGAACAGGGCGTGACTTCCCCTCCCTTGGTCCGGCTGTTCCAGGCCGCAGCCAAGACGGCCAAGGATGTCGGTGCACAGACGGCGCTGGGCCGCCGCGGCATGTCCATTGTTTCCGTGGCCCTTGACCTCGCCGCTGACCTTCAGGACGCCGCATCACTTTCCGGCGGCGTTTCGCCCAACCCCGCATCACTTTCCGGTCCCCTCACCGGCAAATCAGCTGTCCTCTTTGGCACGGGTGCCTATGCCGGTGCAGCGATGGCCCAGCTGATCCAGCGCGGATGTACCGACATTTCGGTGTACTCCTCTTCAGGCCGGGCGGAAACGTTCGTTGCCTCCCGCGGCGGCACGGCCCTTGATGATCAGGCCTTGCCAGCGGCGGTGGCCAAGGCATCGCTGCTGGTTGGCTGCAGCGGCTCGGACCACCAGCTCTCCAGTGCGGATCTGAGCGGGATGCGCCTGGATACCTCCCGGCAGTTGACCGCCATCGATCTGGCCTTGACTCACGATTTTGCCCCCGACATCGCCGAACTTCCCGGCGTTGACCTGCTGACACTTGAGACGGTACGGCAGGCGGCTCCGGCCGAACAGGAATCCACGCTGGCCGAAGCCTCGGCCATGGTTGCCGAAGCCACCCACAGCTTTGAGCAATCCCAGAATTCCCGCTCACTGGACCACGCCATCGTGGCGCTGCGCCGGCACACGATGGCCGTCCTTGACGACGAAATTGCCAAGGTCCGCAAGCAACATGGCTGCACCGCTGCCGCCGATGAGGTGGAGTTCGCTATGCGCCGCATGGTCAAACAGCTCCTGCACGTCCCCACCGTGAGGGCCAAGGAAATCGCTGCTGCCGGCGATTCCGAGAGCTATCTTGCGGCCTTGGAAGTCTTGTACGGGCTGAAGATTTCACCGGAAACCATCAGCACAGCCATTACGGGCCGCGTCGAAGGCGAAACAGCCGTCTAGTGCCCGGCCTTGGCCCAGGCGTCGATTCCGCCCTCCAGATGCACGACGTCGTCATAACCTTCTGCGGCTAGGCTCGCTAATGCCTGGGCCGAGCGAGTGCCGGACTTGCAGTGCAGGATCAGCGGCACCCCGCGCGGCACCTTGCCAAGGGCCGAACCATCCCGGATGCCGGCAAGGGGGATCAGCACCGATCCCGGGATTCGGGCAATCTCGAATTCCACCGGTTCCCGCACGTCGACCAAGACAAAGGTGTCCTCACCGCGTTCTCGGCTCGCCAAGCGTTCGGCGAGCCGGTCCGCTGAGATGAGATCGTCGTCGTCCTTCACCGAGGCGGCGGGAGTGAAGCCACAGAAAATCTCATAGTCCACCAACTCGGTGATGACCGGCGCCTGTGGATCCTTGGCGATGCGGATTTCGCGCCAACGGGCCGAGAGGGCATCGAAGATCAGCAGGCGGCCCAGAAGGGTGGTTCCGATCCCGGTGATGAGCTTGACCGCTTCGGTGACCATCATGGCCCCAATCGAGGCGCACAGCATGCCAAAAACCCCGCCCTCGGCGCAGGACGGTACGGTTCCTGGAGCCGGCGGCTCGGGGTAGAGATCACGGTAGTTGGGCCCGAACTTGTCCCAAAAGACACTGACCTGACCGTCAAAGCGCAGGATCGAACCCCACACATAGGGTTTGCCCTGCAGGGCCGCGGCGTCGTTGACAAGGTAGCGGGTGGCGAAGTTGTCGGCACCGTCCAAGATGACGTCGTAGTCGGCGAAGATTTCCAGCGCGTTGCTCGAATCGAGGCGGAGCGGATGCAGCACAACGTTGACGCCGGGGTTGAGTTCGAGAATCGAATCGCGGGCGGATTCCAGCTTGGTACGACCAATATCGCCAACACCGTGAATGACCTGACGCTGCAGGTTGCTCAATTCAACCGTGTCATCGTCCACAATGCCCAGCGTGCCCACGCCAGCCGCGGCCAGGTACAGCAGCGCGGGCGATCCAAGTCCGCCGGCGCCGATGACCAGAACACGCGCATTGCGCAGTCGCCGCTGACCTTCCAGGCCGATTTCCGGGATCAGCGCGTGGCGCGAATAACGCTCCAACTCTTTCCTGGCCAGCGGCGGGCCGGGCTCTACAAGCGGGGGAAGTGCAGGAACGGCGGGAGTCAGAGTCTGGATCAAGGAAACCATAACCATAAATCTATGGGGTGCCCGCGTAAGTGGCCAGTCCACCGAATCATGTGAGGAAGGTCTCAGTGCGCGATGTCCATCATCGCCCGCGATGATTGCCCCGCAGTTGCACACCATGGTGGCCCAGATCACGACAATGCTGGCACTTTGAATGAACAAAGTATCGCGTTTTCTGCCCTGAGCCTGCAATAGTTCTAATTTTGCTTCAACTCCACCATTTGGGAGAATTTTATGCGGTCCGCATGGCCTGTGCGAGTCAGAGGGACAAGCCGGAATGATCAGCGGGAACAGGAGCAACATGATTTCAGTTGATCGGATCAGCAAGAGCTACGGCTCGGGGGAAAATGTTGTTCGTGCACTCGACGATGTCTCCCTGACCATCGCCAAGGGCGAGATTTTCGGCGTCGTAGGCCAAAGCGGTGCCGGCAAGAGCACCTTGATCAGGACCATCAATTCCTTGGAACGGCCGGACAGCGGCACGGTCACTGTCGACGGCCAGGACATCAGCCTCCTTCATGGCGCGGGGCTGCGATCGGCCCGCCACAACATCGGCATGATTTTCCAGCACTTCAACTTGCTGAGCAGCCGGACGGTCCAGTCCAATGTGGAACTCTCACTTGAGATCACCGGCATGGACCGGGCCGCACGGCGCAAACGTGTAACTGAAATCCTGGAGCTCGTTGGTCTGGAAGGCAAAGCCACGGCCTACCCCTCGCAGCTCTCCGGAGGACAGAAACAGCGTGTTGGCATCGCCCGCGCGCTTGCCTCCAAGCCCTCTGTACTTCTGAGCGATGAAGCAACATCCGCCTTGGACCCGGAAACCACACAGCAGATCCTGGATCTCATCCGCCAGCTCAGCAGGGAATTGGGCTTGACCGTCTTGCTGATCACCCATGAGATGGACGTAGTGAAGCGCATCTGCGATTCCGCCGCTGTCATGAGCCAGGGAAGGATCTTGGAACAGGGCTCGGTCGAGGGCTTGCTGACCACCGAGAAGTCCCTGTTGGGGCAGGCGCTGTTCCCGCTCGGTGAGATCCCGAAAAACGGCAACACGATCATTGAGATCACCTTCAACGGTGTCACTGCGGACCGCCCTGTCATCGCACAGCTGGCCCGAACTTACGGCATCGATGTGGGCATCCTCGGCGCCGCTATTGAAACCATCCATGGTCACCAAACGGGCAGAACCCGGCTGGAACTTCCCGGCGCCCGGGAAACCGTCGCCGCGGCCATTGCCGATCTGCGCAGTCAAGGACTATTTGTGGAGGTAATCGGATGCTAGATCGAAATGACCCGTCCTTTTGGTCCGATCTCTTCGAGACCATCATGCAGGGCGCCGGCGAAACGTTATACACCGTTGGCTTCAGCCTGCTTTTCACCATCATCTTCGGTCTTGCCGCCGGTGTGGTCCTGGTGACCACTGAGGCCGGCGGGCTCCTGGCCAAGCCTCTCGGCAGCCGTGCACTTGGCGTCGTCATCAACAGAGTCCTGGATCTTCTGGTCAACATAGGCCGATCCATCCCGTTCATCATCCTGATGATCCTGCTGATTCCATTCACACGGCTGCTCGTAGGATCCTTCATCGGTCCCACAGCAGCCATTGTGCCGCTGACCATTGCCGGTATTCCCTTCTTCGCCCGGCTCGTGGAGATTGGAATCCGTGAAGTGCCCGTGGGGCTCATCGAGGCTGCCGAATCCTTGGGCGCAACACGCTGGACGATCCTGGCGAAGGTCATGGTGGCCGAGGCGGTTCCTGCCCTCGCGTTGGGTCTGTCAACGACTGTCGTGGGACTCATTGGTTATTCAGCCATGGTCGGTGCCGTGGGCGGCGGCGGTCTGGGGGATGTCGCTTTCCGCTACGGATACCAGCGCTACAGCCCGGAATATATGTTTGCCGTTGTCATCATTTTGATCTTGTTTGTCCAGCTGTTCCAGTCCCTTGGCAACTTTGCTGCGCGGCGTCTCTCGCATCGCTAGGCTCCGCACGCCAACTCTGCATGCTGCGGACTGATCCGCGAATGCAGACACTTCTATAGAAAGAATCACCATGATCCGTTCCACCATTTTCAAGGCTGCCGCCGTCGGTGTGGCCGCCATCTTCGCGCTCACCGCCTGCGGTACAGGCTCAGGCTCGTCCTCTGCCGACACGATCAAGGTGGGCGCACTCGCAGTCCCGGCCGGCGACATGCTCAAGCACGTGGCCGAAGAGCTTGCCCCCAAGGATGGGCTCACGGTCGACTACAAGGAATTCAGCGACTACAACACCCCCAACGCGGCCCTCAGCGACGGCGACATCGACGCCAACCTGTTCCAGAACACCACCTTCATGGAGACCTACAACAAGGCCACCGGCAAGGACCTCGTCAGTGTCGGCAAGGTGTACCTGCCCCCGATGGCCCTCTACTCCAACGAGGTCACCACGCTTGAGAGCCTGCCCGAGGGCGCATCCATCGCGATCCCCAACGACCCCACCAATGAAGGCCGCGCCCTGCTGCTGTTGGCATCCAAGGGCCTGATCGAGGTCAAGGAAAACCCCATCACGCTCAAGGACATCACCGCCAACCCCAAGAACTTCGAGTTCACGGAGATTGAAAATGCCAGCCTGCCGCAGGCCCTCAACGACAAGGACGCAGCGATCGTCACACTGGCCTTCGCCCTGCCGGCGGGCCTGAGCGCGGACAAGCAGCTCTTGGTGGAAGGAAAAGACAGCGCCTTCTACAACGTGCTCGCCGTGCGGGCGGACATGAAGGACGATCCTCGCGTACAGAAACTCTTCAAGATTCTCACCTCGCAGGAAATGAAGGACTTCATCCAGGCCGAGTTCAAGGGTCTGGTTATCCCCGCATCCTAGTTTTGTACTCCGGCCTACTGGTGGACAACGGGGGCCGCGTTCAACCAGCGGTACCCCGTTTGCGGCCTACTGGCGGGTAGAATGGCACACACTAGCCCAGCAGTAATCAAGGGCACCTGAAAGAAAGGCTGCCACCATGAGTTTGGAACCCGCCGCCAAGGAACGTCCTGCACCACGGACAGCGCCGGCACGTATGCCGCGCGATGAACGTCGCGCCCAGCTGCTAGCTTCCGCTCTTGAGGTGTTCGTTAACCATGGTTACCACGGCGCCGCCATGGACGAGATTGCCGAGACCGCCAAGGTCAGCAAGCCTGTGCTGTACCAGCACTTCCCGAGCAAGCGCGAGCTGTATTTGGCCCTGCTGGACAGCCATCTGGACGCGCTGACCACAATGCTTGTCGCGGCGTTGAACTCCACCTCGGATAATAAATTGCGCGTCCAGGCCACGATGAAGGCGTATTTCCTTTTCATGGCCAACGACGATCAGGCCCACCGCCTGGTCTTTGAATCGGATCTTGTCAATGACGCGGAGGTGGCCGCCCGGCTCGAGAAATTCAACGCCAACTATGCGGACGCCATCGGCCAGGTCATTGCCGAGGACACCAAGCTGCCCCCTGTCGAGGCCACCCTTTTGGGCCGCGCCTTGGCCGGTATGGCGCAGGTCAGCGCCCGCTACTGGCTCGAGGCCAACGGTGATCTGGACATCGAGGTCGCCAGCGATCTTGTCTACCGTTTAGCTTGGCGCGGAATTAGCCGCTTCCCCAAGGAATCCTGACCACCTGCCCCTAAAGTGGTTTGTACTTAGATCTATTTGTAGCTTGCACCGAGGAGACAACTGTGGAAATCAAGATCGGCATCCAAAACATCGCCCGCGAAATTGTCCTTGAATCCGATCAAACGGCCGACGACGTCGCCGCCTTGGTTTCTGAGGCACTGACCAAGGGCACCGCGTTGAGCCTTAAAGACGAAAAGGGCCGCGTTGTCATCGTTCCCGGTAATGCCTTGGGCTACGTTGAACTGGGCGGCGAGAAGGCTCGCAGCGTAGGCTTCGCCGCACTCTAACCCCCACGAGTCCCACTAGTAACGCCTGAGAGAGACGGTTGCATTTCATGGTTGCATTGGTCATCATCGCCCTGATCGCAGGTGCCCTTGGCGCCATGGCCTGGGCAGTGGACAAGCACCGCCAGACCTTCGGCGCCGTATTGCCCGCAGGTGCCGCGGTGAGCGCATCCTTGCTCGTATGGATCATCACGATGGCCGTTGGCCTGGATAATGACGCCGCCACGGCCTGGATCCCCTGGATCCTCTCCATTGTGGTTGGCGGTGCCGCTGCATGGGCGACGGCCGGGTTTGTGGGCCGCACCCGCCATCACCAGCACGTGGCACGCACCAACGCAATCTTGCAGATCCACTAAGCCGCATTACTTAAACTCATAGGCGCAGGACTCACGTTGAGTCCTGCGCCTACCCATTTAAGTGTCTCTAAGCGTCTCGGCCTTCTTCGGTGCAGATGCACAGCCGGTTCCCTTGCGGATCGGTTGCGATGACAAATTGTGGAGCATTGGAATGGTCCAGGGTGGCCCCGGCTTCTGCTATCGCGGCGAGCACCTTTTGCGCCTCGCTGGCAGGCACGTGAATGTCAAAGTGGAAACGGTTGGCGTTAGGCGTCTGCGTTTCTTGAAACCACAACGTCGGCAACATCCCGGCCGGGTCCTTCAACTCATCGGGCGCCCCGGCGACAAAGCCCAGAGCCGCCGCCCAGACAGGCGCCACCTCCGCCATATTGTTGGTATCCAAGGCAATTTCGACGCTTCTGAGCCGCTGTGGCTGTGCCACGGCATCCCCGTCTTGCGCGGCCGCCGAGATGGACCTGGCCAGTGCCGCATCACGCGCCGTCACCTTGGAACCCGCGTCGTGGGAGGTTAGGGCCACAAACAAAGTGTCGTAGCGCCAGTCAACATCCGGGTGGTGGTTGGCTTTCTGGGCCAGCTCACCGATGGTGGCAAACAGCTCAAGTGCGACGGCCGACGTCGGACACTTCAGTACCGTCGCCAGCCCACCCAAGCGGAGCCTCCACCCCGGCAGCGTGGCGAGCTCGGCGTCGATCTGCTCACGGGTCAAAACATCTTTCGCGGCCATGACTGGCTCCTTGCTTTGGTTACAGGTCGGGGCGGCCTGCCATGGCCGAGGAAGCCAATGCATGGGCACGCTTGGGAATGCGGCCGCCCTGTGCTGCCAGTCTGCCACCGATCACGGCGTGTTTGAAGGCCTGCGCCATGACAAGAGGATTCTGGGCCCGGGTGACGGCGGTGGCCAGCAACACAGCGTCGCAGCCCAGCTCCATGGCCAAGGCGGCGTCGGAGGCCGTGCCAATTCCGGCGTCGAGCACCACGGGGACGCCTGCGCGAGAAACGATGAGCTCAATGTTGTGCGGGTTCAGGATGCCCAGTCCCGTGCCGATGGGCGCACCCAGCGGCATGACGGCCACGGCACCGAGCTGTTCCAAGCGCAGTGCTAGAACCGGATCGTCATTGGTGTAGGCGAAGACCTTGAAGCCGCGGTTGACCAGCTGCTCGGTGGCGTCAGCCAGTTCCAACGCATCGGGCAACAGGGTGTGCTCATCGGCGACCACCTCCAGCTTCACCCAGTCGGTTTCCAACGCCTCACGGGCAAGTTCTGCCGTCATGACGGCTTCGCGCGCCGTAAAGCAGCCGGCCGTATTGGGCAGGACGCGAATGTTGTTTTCCAGCAGGAGCTGGAACAAGTTGGTGCCGGATTCGCCGTTGCTGTCCACCGAGTAACGGCGCATCGCCACGGTGGTCAGCTCGGTGCCCGAGGCGAGGAGGGCCTCGCCCAAGCCGGACAGGCTAGGCGCGCCACCGGTGCCCATGATGAGCCGCGAGCCCAGGGCCACGCCATCAATAACCAGTGCGTCGTTGGTAATGATTGTTTCAGTCATGAGTTGGACACCTTCACAGCGAAGTTATGAGTGGTTGTTGGACCGTTTTCTTGTGTTTTAGCGCGGCGTTCAGCCACCCTGCACCGCCGTGACGATCTCCAACTGATCGTCGGCCTGCACCGATGTTGCGGACCACTGGCTGCGCGGCACAATGTCAGAGTTTCGTGCCACGGCAACACCGAGCCGTCCGCCATCCACCGCTTGGCCATTGGCCAGCAGGGACTTGCCGGTCATGGCCGTGACGAGATCGGCCACCGTGGTTCCGTCGGCAAGTGGCTGCGCTGTTCCGTTGATGTTGATGCTGTTCATGGGTGCTCCTGCGCGGGTTGACCGGCGGCGGGCCGGGAGGAAGGCTGGGTTGGCTGAAGGGCTGGTGAGAAGCGGTCCGGGCGGAAACTTTCCCAGGCCAGATCGGTGATATTGCCCAGCAATTGCCGGGAGATGTGGGCAGCTATGGGCGTAAGCAGGACGCCATGGCGGAAGAATCCCGTGGCGACGATGAGCCCGGGGATGTCTTTCCCACCGGTGCCCGCAACCCTGCCCAACAACGGCGCGTTGTCCGGGGTTCCGGGCCGGGCTCGAGCCGTCATTTCCAACAGTTCAAGTTCCGCCACGGCCGGCACCAGCACCTGGGCGTCACGCAAAAGCTGGTGCACTCCCCCGGCGCTGACGCCCGGGTTGCCATCTTCGCGGCTGCTGGCCCCAATCACCACGGTGCCATCCTCACGCGGGACGATGTACACCGGCAGGCCACGCACCATGCCGCGGATTGTGGCCGTTATGAGCGGGCGCAGGTGTTCGGGTACGCGTAGTCGCAGAATGTCCCCGTACACGGGGCGGACCGGCAACTTCAGCCCTTCGGGAAGCCCTTCGAGCTTGGCTGCACCCAAGGCGTTGGCCACGATGACCTCCCGCGCGTGGACGCGGCTGCCGTCGGCAAGCTGCACGCCCGTCACTGGCGAGAGCGTGTCACTCGGGTCTTGATGCAACAGCCCGGTGGCGGACTGCTCAATGAAAACGGGCGCGGAAGCCGCCTTTCCGCCAGGAGTGCCGCCAGCAGCACCGCCAGCCGAAAGCAACGCCGCCCGGAGTGCCGCGGCCATGGCGCGTGGATCAACTTGATGATCCTGTTCCACCTTGTAGGCGCAGGAAATCTGCGGGCCAACCATGGGCTCCAATGCACGGGCCTCGCGGATGGTCAGCTGGGCCACCTCCAAGCCGTGACTGGCCTGGACATCGCGCAGATCCGCCAGCGCCTTACGGTCGGCAGGGTCCCCGCCCAAGACCAAGGTGGGCGAGGTATTGAATCCGGTATGGGCTTCTTTCGGCAAGGATGCTACAAACTCTGGCCAGCGGGCCGCTGAGGCGAGCGTCAGCTCTAGCAGCTCTTCTTCCTGGTAGTGAAGTTCACTGACGGGAGCCAACATTCCAGCGGCGGCAAAGGTGGCTCCGGTCGCTGGTGCGGGATCGATCACGGTGACGCTATGGCCTGCGCGTTGGGCTTCCCAGGCGATGCCGAGCCCAATGATGCCGCCACCAATGACGGCTACCTCGGTGGTCAAATTTTCACGCACAACGGGTGCCACAGTGCTCTCCTTCCCTACGCCGGCATGATCCGGATCAGGTTCTTACGTCCTTGCAGGACGTCAATCGGTCGGCGCAGTCGGCGCCATCTCAGCCAGCTTCACTGGCTCCCGCGGTACTGCACTAGTCTATGAGACATGAGCACAACTTCTCTCATCCATGACGACGCGACCACCCTTCCAACCCCCTCGCTCGGAAGCGCCAGGCTGTATTTGTGCACCGACGCACGCGCCAAGCAGGGCGATTTTGCCGACTTCCTCAGGGCCGCGTACGCCGGCGGCGTGGACATTATCCAGCTGCGCGACAAGTCCATCGAGGCCGCGGAAGAGCTCGAACTGCTCGCCGTTTTGCGGTCTGTTGCGCAGGAAAGTGGCAAGCTGTGGGCCGTCAATGACAGGGCAGACATCGC
>JBKKBD010000101.1:0-13659 GCA_046714315.1 Specibacter sp. | reverse complement strand
GAAAAGAATGGCGGGTTCGTGGGCGTCACCTATGGAGCATTGGCCGTGGGGGATGGCGGTTCCGCTGACTTCGCGGACCTCCGGGAGGGACTGTGAGCGAAGCATTCGGCTATCTGCTGGTCCATTTCGTTGAGGACCCGCTGGAGCACAAAGAGAAGATTTATCTATCGCTGAGTGAGGGTGATGATCCGCTGGCGTGGAGGCGCCTCAACGGCGGTGCAGCCGTTCTTGAGTCAACGGAGGGGACCGGTGGTGTTCGGGATCCCAACATAGTCCGGGGACCCGATGGGACGTTCCACATTCTGGCGACCGATCTGCGCGTGTGGCGCCCAGAGGGACCCGACTGGTGGGAATTCAGGCACCGAGGCAGCCTGGATGTGGTGATTTGGGATTCCACTGATTTGATCAGCTGGTCGGAACCACGGTACGTGAGGATCGCCCCTGACGGAGCCGGCATGGCCTGGGCTCCCAAGGCGGTTTACGATCCGGTTTCCGGCGATTTCTTGGTCTTCTGGTCCTCCGGACTACAGCAGACTGTGGCTCTCGAACCGGCGTTAGCCGAGACGGGTCCGAGCAAGATTCTCGTGGCACGAACCAAGGACTTCATGGACTTCACCGTTCCGGAGGTGTACTTGGAGCTTCCCGGTGGAGTCATCGACATGACCTTGCTAGTCACTGACACGGGCGTCCATCGTTTTGCCAAGCACGACGACGACGCACCCCTGTCCCTTCAGGTGTTCCACCAAAGAGGCTCCTCGGTTTTTGCCGACGATTTCGTCACCGTGGCCAAGAACGTGGGGCACGAGATTTCACCCCATATGGAAGGTCCGCTGGTTTTCCGCAATAACCACGAGAACCGCTGGTATCTCTGGGTGGATCGTTACGCCGACATGCCCCAGGGGTATCTCGCCTACAGCACCACCAATGTGGACTTGGGCGACTGGAAACGGATACCGGGCTTCTCCTTGCCCGAAAACACCAAACATGGCGCCGTTCTCCCACTCCACGGTGACGAGTACCGCGCATTAGACGCTTTTTATCCACGGTGAGCCATCAACGAATGTCCGCGAGGAAGAAAATCATGACAGCTGATCGCTACGCCCATCGCAAGACTAATGCCACCATCACCGTCACCGATGCCCAAGGAAACCCGCTGCCTGGACAGCCGGTACTGGTCAAACAGCTGCAGCATGCCTTCGGCTTCGGGTGCACTCCACCAACAATGGAGGACGGAGAAGATCAAAGCCGGGAACGTTGGCAGGGGCTGTTTGACACGGCAACACTCGCCTTCTACTGGGGCCGCTACGAACCCACGCGCGGCGTCACCGAACACAAAAAACTGCTCAAATCAGCCCAATGGCTAGCCAGTCGCGGGGTGCGGCTCAAGGGCCACCCGCTGGTGTGGCATACGGTCAAGGCACCGTGGGTGGACCCGCTGCCGCTCCCCGTTGCCGAGGAACTGCTGCGGGGGAGGATCCGTCGTGAAGTCAAGGATTTCGCCGGGCTCATCGACTCCTGGGACGCGATCAATGAAGTTGTCATCATGCCCGAATTTGTCAATGAGCCCGACGGTGTCCGAAATGCCATTACCCGGCTATGTGCTGACAAGGGACGGGTGCCGATGGTGGCGCTTGCAATTGATGAGGCGCGGAGCCAGAACCCGGGGGCGCAGCTGATCTTGAACGACTTTGATTTGGGGCCGCGGTACGAACAACTCGTGGAGGAAGTCCTCGATGCCGGCATCCAGATCGATGCCATTGGCCTGCAATCCCACATGCACAAAGGGTTCCGCGGGGAAGATCAACTCAACGACGTGTGCCAGCGATTCGCCAGGTTTGGGTTGCCCTTACATTGGACAGAGACCACCCTCCTCTCCGGGGACTTGATGCCCTCGCATGTGGGAGACCTTAATGACTACGTGGTTGATGACTGGCCTACAACGCCCGCCGGGGAGGAACGTCAGGCAGCGGAAATGGTCCGCCACTATTCAACTCTCGTGGCGCACCCAGCGGTTCAATCAATCACCTATTGGGGTTTTGACGACGCCACGGCATGGCTCGGCGCGCCATGCGGGCTGATCCGGACCGACGGTTCTCCGAAGCCGGCCTACACGGCACTTCAAAACCTTATCCGCGGCGATTGGTGGCTGGATCCGGTCGAGATGATTACGGACGGCGACGGGCGCATCAGCCTTTCCGCCTTCGCCGGGCTCTTCGAGATTGCGCCAGGCCGGTCCAAGGGAACCGTCCAGTTGCCCGTTGGGGAAGCGCAACTTGAGATACCGTTGGAAGCCTAGTGCCGGCGTCGAACATCAGGGAAAAATGAGAAGGCCGAACCTAGCTAGCCGGAGGTGCTGTGGACTCCCGGATGACCAGATCCGTCCCCAGCTCAACCCGTGGCGAAGCAATCGACTTCCCGCGGGCCATGGAGATCAACGTTTGGGTGGCCAGCATCGCCATCTCGGCGAGCGGCTGGTTCACGGTGGTGAGCGGCGGCGTGAGCCAGTCAGAAACGGGCAGGTTGTCATATCCGATGATGGAGAGATCACGGGGAATGAGCAGCCCAAGTTCACGGGCCGCACGCATCACTCCCAGTGCTTGGTAATCAGAGCCGGCGAAGATGGCGGTGGGGCGGTCCGGTGCCCGGAGGAGTTCCAGGCCATGGTGATATCCGGCCTCCTTTTCAAAGTTCCCCCAACGAATCAACGCGGGGTCGTAGCTGAGTCCCACCTCGTCATGGGCGCTCTTGAATCCGTCAACGCGAGCTCTGCTGCAGAGGACATCACTCGGCCCGGAAATCATGGCAATTCTTTTATGACCGAGCCCAATGAGGTGTCGGGTTGCAACCAGACCGCCGTTCCAGTTGTTGGAGCCAACCGTGGGAACATTTGAGGCAGGTTCACCGTGCGCATCGATGACAACATAGGGTATGGAGCGCGCATCGAGTTGGTGGCGTTGGTCCTCGTCGAGTCCGGAGAGCACCAGCACCACGCCGATGGAACGGCGGGCCATGATGCTATCGAGCCATTCCTTGGAGGGCCGGCGCGATCCTCCCAATTGCGAGAGCACGACGCCGATGTGTTCCGGTCCCGCGGCCTGCTCAACACCCCGAATAATTTCAAGGGCCCAGCCGCTGCCCGCTTCATGAAAAACAAGATCAAGCAGGTCGGCCGATCGGAACGGGGAGTTCGGAGCGACGGGCTTGCGGTAATTATGCCGTGTCAGTGCTTCCTCAACCCTGACCCGCGTCTTAGCGGCAACGTCTTCCCTGCCATTGAGGACTCGGGAAATTGTGGGAACGGAAACGCCAAGCTCAGCGGCGATCTCAGCAATCGTGATGCGTCCTTTGACCATGTCAGCTTCCCTCCTGTCGCTTCGAAACTATCGCTGGGTTTAATGATACTTACGGCAGGCAGCAATACGGACAGAGTTACGGCTCGCCACCCAACGATTCACCAAGCAGAGTGCCGCAAACCAGAAACGAGTAAAAGAATGTCTTCGACAAACCGCGCTGTCTCCCGATTGGCACCAACTCCGCCCATGGGGTGGAACAGCTGGGACTGTTACGGCACAACGGTGACCGAGGAGGAGGTCCTGGAAAAAGCCCGGTTTGTCCGGGACCATTTACTGTCCTCAGGCTGGGACACCATCGTCGTCGATATCGCGTGGTACGACCCGACGGCGAGAGCTCACGGATACAACGAAGACGCCCCTGTGGTGCTTGATGCGTACGGCCGCCAGCTGCCGGCGCGGAACCGGTTTCCCTCGGCGGAGGGCAGTACCGGGTTTGCTGTCCTTGCTAGTGCCATTCACGCCATGGGACTGCGCTTTGGGATCCATGTCATGCGTGGCATTCCGCGCAAGGCTGTCGAACAGGACCTGCCCGTCGAAGGGACTGAATGGACGGCGTCGCAGATCGCCAACCAAGGTGACACCTGCAGCTGGAATCCCGACAACTTCGGGCTCGACCATGGGCATCCAGGGGCCCAAGCGTATTACGACGGCCAAGTTGCTCAGTTCGCCCGCTGGGGTGTGGACTTCCTCAAGGTCGATGACATGCAGGCGCCCTACCATGATGACGAAATCACCGCCTATGCAACCGCTATCGCCCGCAGTGGGAGGGAGATGGTGCTGTCCCTTTCTCCTGGTACCAATCTACCCACGACGCACATTGAGCATCTTCGGGAGAATGCAAATATGTGGCGCATCTCCGATGACCTCTGGGACCGGTGGGATGACGTGCACGCCCAGTTCGCCCGCCTCGCCCGCTGGGCACCGCTGCAACGCTCCGGCGGCTGGGCTGATGCCGACATGCTTCCGCTTGGCCGGATCGGTCTCCGCGCTGAACGCGGTGAGCCACGGGATTCTCGCCTGACACCTGTGGAACAGCAGACCATGCTGACGTTGTGGGTCATGGGGCGCTCGCCGCTGATGATGGGCGGCGATCTGCCCTCGACCGACAATGAAACCATTGAGCGCCTTGCAAACCCCGCACTGTCGAGAGTCCTCTCCACAACAACGGACAATCGTGAAATTATTCGGGAGCCAAAAAGTGAGGGCAGCGGTGAAGTTATTGTTTGGGCTGCCAGCGCCGATACGAGTCATTTTGTTGCGGTGTTTTGGACCGGAGAGACTGATTCTGAGCTGTCCGTGGCGCTGAGTTCGGTGGTTGGCTTCACCGCCGCGCGGGAACGCTGGGCCGCGCGTGATCTTTGGGAGCAAGGGCCAGCTCGGGATCTAGAGCTCGACGCCGAGGGTCGTTTCGCTGTTGTTGTACCGTCGCACGGGGTGCGCTGGTTCGAACTTGAGTCTATGGCCGCTTCCGATTGAGCGAGCTCCGGAAGGTGTCATGCAATGCGTCCACTCTGTAGAGCGTTCGACCGGAATCGGCTGAATCTCACCCCGGATCATGAACAAGTCAAGTCCAATGGTGGATCACTACACGGGGCGTGCAAACTATGGAATACGCGTCAAAACCCTCCCAGATCCGGGGAGCAAATCAGGTGCATCTCGTGGATCCGAGAGGGTTTCATACGTTTGTTAGGAAGAGAACGTCACGCCCAGGGTGAGAGCGCCGGGGTGGGGGATCCGCAGAATGTGCTGTCGGCGGTCGCCGTCTTCAAAGACGGTGCGGGCGGTGTCAGTCAGGGTCACGTTTGCGCTGGAGCCCCAAATCAACTCCATGGTGACGCCGCTGCGGGTGAGACTCAGCCCCGACGCTGTGGTCGCCGAGTTCTGCCCCCACAACGGTGACCCGCTACCATCGCCCAACCATTGCAACGCATCGCCTTGTCGAAGCAGCAGCGGGATCTGTTCAATGGCGGACGACGGGGCTGAGACGGTACGGGTAAATCCGGTGTCGCCCACGTCGGTGAAGGTAGAAATCCCTGTCGCGGAAGATGCGGTTATCCGAAAATTTCCGGTCACCGAGCCGAGCGAAGTGAGGGCAACAGCCGCTCCACCAGAAGCAAATGACGCGGTCAGCGTCGCACGTGCCTCGTCGACTCCGTTACCGAGAATGGTGCCCCAGAAATCATCGCCAACTGCGGCATTATTAAACCCCACGATGGTCGTGCCCATAATCGGGTGCCACAGCAACTGCGAGCCATTACGCACCCTCGTCGACGCGCGTTGCCCAAACAGCGAGGCGAGGTAATACCGCGGACGCCGGACAAATACAAACTGCATCCCCAGCACTCCCGTCCGCGCCTCCGTGAACCGTGATGATGCGACCGTGGGCAGAGCCGCAATTGCCGCTGAGCGGTCCGCTGCACCGGCCAGCGGTGCGTCCGCGGTAACGTGCATCCACAGTCGAGGCGATGTGTTCTGCTTCGCCCGCCCAACAATCGGATCTGCAGACGCGGCCCACAGAGCACGAGCCGTGTTGACGGTGCTGGCGCTGGGACGATACGCCGCAAACCCTGGTACCTCTGGGAGAAGCTCTCCGATGAAGGCCGTCCGGTCCCGCGCGTCGCTGAAAGTGTCCGTGATGGGAACGCTACCGTCCGTGCGCGCGGATGCCGAACCCATGCCGATATATCCGGATCCATCGGGCTCCCGCACAGTGACAAGGCTGAGGATGCCGAGCCACCGTTCGGCCATATCAATGAGCCTTTGGTCGCCGGTGACTCGATAGAGGTCCGCCATATCGGGCACCTGGACCTCATTGCTGTATGCCAGATCAAGCCCGGTAGGTTCATAAAACCACCCGCCGGACGCCTGCGCGCGGGCGAAGAAGACACCGATGCCCGTAGTCACCGCCTCCTCTAGCGCACTGTCGTCAAGAGCCTCGGCTGCATGTGCGCAGCCTACGAGCCCTGCGATGGTTTGATTGGCAAACCGGATGATGGTGGTCGATGTGCCCCACGTGGTCGAATCACTCAGGTCGAGGAACCAGGATGCGGCCAGACGCAGAGCAGCCTCAATCTGGGTCCGTCGAGCCGGAAGCACGGATGCTGCCTCCAACTGCCGATACGCCTCAGTGAGCGACACCAGACCAAAGCCTGTTGCTGCCCTGCTGTGTTCGGCGGCCGAATACTCGGGCCAGGACCCATCACTGTGCTGGAGATCGAGATAGAACCCAATTGCCGCATCGAGTCGGGCAAGTAGTGCAGGATCACCAGCGTAGGGGTTCCAACTGCGCGCATTCGCATAAAACCATGAGAGCGTGGCAACGTGTTCTTGAACGCGCGCATTAAAGGCCTCAGAAGGTGTGCGCCACCATCCCCCTGACATCCATCCGTGCTGTGGACCACCGTCGGTGACGATGTCGTTGGCCATGGCCGCGACGATCACAAGGTAGTCGGCCAGTACCTGTTCCGCCGGGTCGAAGGCAGTTCGATCCGGAGACGTGGCGAGTTCATGCACTAATGGCAATGTGCAATTGGCCGTGGTGGCTGCTGCCGGTGATGGCCCCCCGGGAGGGGAAAGAGTGAGGACCGATGCGGCAGCAAATCCACCGATGATCAATCCCCTCCGTGTCAGAATGGGGTGGATTGCACCAGGCACTTCTTCAGACGTCGTCATCGACGGTCCTCTCTCTTTTTTGACCGCGGCGCCGGACGGCGCCGCGAAAACTACCAGCGCAGAGCCGAGTCCCAGCGCAGCTGTGCTCCATGGGCAGCTAGATCGTCCTGGAATGCGGCGAGGAGAAGCTCATCGTTGCGAACCGCCCGTGGGGTCGTGCCGCCCGCTATCGCAAACGACGCAATCGCGCCCGCAGCCTCACCAATGGACCATTCGACCGGCTGCAAGCGATAGCTGCCATTCGTGATCTGCGTGGTTCCGATATTTTTCGCCGCGGCGAGCAGGTTGTTGACGCGGCGGGGAATGAGCGCGCCGAGAGGGATCTCAAACGGCTGCGGTCGTCCACCACCGCCGGGATGCCCGCCGGTGGAGGGATGTCGATCAATCCAGAAATAGTGGCCGACACCCACCGAGTCCGGGTACGAGACGGCAGGATTGTCGCCGAGGACATCAACCGAGAAGTCCTGCTCTACGATCGTCCGCTCGGCCAAGATACGCCGCGACTCACGGTAGTAGGGCACCTTGGCGAAGCCATCTGCCGTTCCGGCGATATCTGGCCGAAGACGCAATCCTGGCCACCCGGTGCCACCATCGGGGCGAGGCGCTTCGGTCTGCAGCCAGTAAAGCAGGGATTCACTCAGTTCCTTCGCCGCAGCTCGGTGCTCCGCAGCATCCGGGGTGCCAAAGAGTGGCCCGCCTATGTAGTCGTTCATGGGCCAGTTGACAATCGTGACGTCGCTGGAGAAGAAGCCGGGCTGGAACTGCCTGCGAGCGAGAATGCGACGGTACGTCCACAGCTCGGGGGCACCGCCCATGTTGCGGTGGTCCACATCGATCGCAAATGGGTCATCGTCGGGGTTCGGCGTGAGCAGATACACCCTGGCGGGATCGCCAGGGTGTTCCGGTGCGCGATCGAAGCCCAGAATCCGCTCGCCGTGCAGCTGCGACGGCCGCCAGTCGCGAAAATGCTCATAGCGGGCGGGGCGATTAATTGTGTGATCCTCGCCGTCTTGATGATCCATGGCAAAACACCAAGTCACACCTTGCATGTCGAGCCGGTCGGCCGTATCGGCGGCGCTTGGCTCACCGGTCTGTTCGCGGGACTCACGACCGGTCACGTGCTCCACGCCACCGAGCTCCAGCAGATCGCCAAGTTCCGTCGCATCGAGAACGACCGACGCTGAGACCACGATCTCCGCACCGACCCCGGTCTCAAACGTGACCGCGTCGATGCGGTCCTGCGACGTGGCAACGGCGACGGGTCGTGTCTCGAGCATGATGGTGAGCTGCCCCGACGAGACAAAGGGGCGAAGCAGGCCGTCGATCACCGAGAGGATTACTCGCGGCTCGACGCACACCGGGCTGACCCAGCCGGCTCCGGGGTTGAGGTGCGGGTCGGATGCCGCCTCGTCGGTAAGTGGGTAGAAACCGCGGTAGTGGGAGCGCAAGAGATCGCGGAATCGGGCATAGCTCGCATTGCGTCCGGTCGTTTCGACACGGATGTGCTCGTCGCTGGGCACCAGCTGTGTCGTGAGCTGTCCCCCGAGCCAGTCTGTTTCCTCGGTGAGGATAACTCTCCGACCGCGCTCTAGCGCCGCGAGGGCTGCGGAGACACCGCCAACGCCTCCGCCCACGATCAGGATTTCGGTGTTTTGCTCGGTCATTATCGGCCCTTCAATATTTATCGAGAATTTATGCTCTAATTCTCGAGAATACTTACACAAGTATCGGTAACGCGTCAAGTCTTTCGATGCGGCATTAGACTCGAGGCTGTCACCCGTGAAGAAAGGATCGCCATGAGCGCGAAGAAGCCTGCAACAGCGTCGCTTTCAGATATTGCTGAGCAAGCGGGGGTCTCGATCTCCACCGTTTCGAAGGTTGCAAACGGGCAGCCCGACGTTGCTGCAGCTACGCGAAAGCGCGTCGAAATGCTGCTGGCGGAGAGTAGCTATGTTCCGCCGAAGCGTCGCCGGAGTGCGCCTCATGATCGCATCACATTTCTCACGCGCACCATGAATTCTCCCCTCACGCTCGATGTCCTTCGTGGAGCGGCGGCCGAGGCGCAAACATCTGATCTGGATCTTGTGATCTCGGTACATCCCGATGACATGGATCTAAAGTGGATCGATGACCTTGGTGGCCGTGCCCGCACGGCCGTAGTAGCCGTGCGACCGACCTTGAACGAAGCCCAGCGCGCCCGCTTTCGCCTGCTCGGAATCCCGCTCATTGTCGTAGATCCGTACACTCCTCCGGATAACGTGTCTTACAGTGTTGGTGCCACAAACTGGGCGGGTGGACTCGAAGCTACTGAGCACCTAATTGCTGCCGGCCATCGCAGGATTGGGATGCTCACGGGAGTCGCGGATACCCAGTCGTCCCTCGCCAGGCAGCACGGGTACCTTGCCGCTCTGGGTGCGCGCGGCATTCAGGCGGATCCGGACCTGATACGGCACGGCGAATTCTCCTATGATTCCGGCCTTGCCGACGGTACGTCACTCCTGACTCTTCCTGCCCCGCCCACCGCGATCTTCGCCGCAAGCGATTTTCAGGCCGCCGGGGTCATCGAGGCTGCACGGCGCCAAGGCGTGCGTGTGCCTGAGGACCTCAGCGTGATCGGCTTTGACGACCAGATTGTTGCCCGAATGACGGCGCCTCAATTGACCAGCGTCCGGCAGCCGTCCGAAGAGATGGGCAAACATGCGGTGCGCATCGCACGGCAGCTACTTCTGGGGGAAGAGCCCATGGCGCGTCACACCGAGTTGGCTACAACGCTCGTGGTGCGCGATTCGGTTGGCGAACCGCGCGTTCGATAACTACCGAGAAATTTCTCTTGTATTATCGGGAATAGTTGATATTATGATTCTCGACACCGGTGAGCGATTGGCGCCGAGGTCTTCCTTGGCCCTTGTACGAAGGAGTACCTGCTCATGAATCAGCCTTCCCGGAGGGTTGCCCTCCTTAGCGTTCTCGCAATTGGCGCATCATCACTGGTCGCCTGTGGCGCCCCCGCCGCCGCGACCGATGGACCCGTTGACCTGACGATGGCTGTCTGGTCGGCAAACAAAGACCACCTCGCACTGTTCGACGAGATTGCTGATGACTACCTCGCCAAAAACAGCGGGGTGAAGTCAATCAAGTTCGAGACGATCACCAACCAGGACTACATAGCCGGCCTCACGACCCGCATCGCTGGCGGCAATGTTCCAGATCTCGCCTGGATTCCTGAGGCGAACGCCCCGGAATTCATTCAGAGTGGAGTCCTCGCAAACCTCACCGACACCTTTAAGAACGCCGATGGCTACGACCTCGAGGACCTCCTGCCGAGTGCCACTGCGCTCTGGGAAAAGGAGGGTGGCCTCTACGCCTACCCATTCTCGAACAGCCCGTTCGCCATGTACGTGAATCGTGACATCCTCAAGGCCGCCGGGCAGCCGGACGTGTCAGCGCTCGTCGGTACCAGCGAGTACACCTGGGACAAGATCGCCGACATCGCAGCTGCCGTCAAGAAGACCACGGGGAACAATGGTCTGGTTGTTCCGTCGTTTTCGCCGACTACGTGGGATAACCTCACCCCGCTGTGGGCATCATGGGGAGCCTCACCCTGGACGGATGACGCCGCCAACTGCACGTTCACCCAACCCGCGATGGTTGATTTCCTCTCTTGGTTCCAGAGTCAGACCGATCGTGGTGCCATTTCCGCTGTCACCACCGCCAAGCAGAACCCGGTATTTGCCACAGGTAACGTTGCCTTCAGTGTGGCGCAGCTCAGCGCATCCGGCGCCCTCGATGACAGTTTCGAGTGGGATTTCCTCCCGCTGCCCGCTGGCCCAGAAGGTAATCAGGGTGTGATCGGCCAAGCCGCCATCGGTGTGGTGGCGAAGAGCAAGCACGTGGATGCCTCGGCGGACTTTCTGGCGTACTTTACCAACGCCGTGAACTCGAAGAAACTCGCTACCTACTTCCCGCCGTCCCGCAAGTCGCTCCTGAACGTTAAGACGCTCTCGGCCGCAGCCCCGAAGCTCAGCGAGGAACAGATCCAGTCGGCGATCGTGGACGTCGTTCCCGAGGCCATCGTCAAGGCCTCGAGCCCCGTGTACTCCCGGGTGACCGGGCTTGTGGGCCCAGCTCTTGATTCTGTGTGGACCGGTGGAGACGTCACAGCGGCAACCACCGCCGTCTGCGCCGCAGCTCAGCCCGTCCTCGGGCGCTGACACATTATGTCCTCAACAACCCGCACACGGGCAATGGCTCGTCCGGTCCGACGGCGCCTCGATGGTGGCGACCGCTGGATCGGACTGGCCTTCGTCGCCCCACAGGTCATCGGCGTTGTGGTGCTCGGCATCATCCCCTTCATCGCTGTCATCTGGTATAGCCTCAACGACTGGACGCCACTCACCGGCACCTTTGACTTCATTGGGATCGACAACTACACCCGGCTGTTTAGCGACCAGCGGTTCTTCAACTCACTCCGGTCGAGCTTCTTCTTTGGTGCCGGTATCGTGGCCCTTAATCTTGTTCTTGCGCTCAGCCTCGCGCTACTACTGAACAATCGGATGCGCGGTATTGCCACCTTTCGCGCGTTTTTCTTCTCACCAGTTGTGGTGTCGATCATTGCCTGGTCGATCGTTTGGAACTTCCTACTTGCTCCCGAGGGAGGTATCAACGGCACGCTGGCGATGATTGGCATTGACGGCACCGGCTGGCTGACCAATCCGGCGACGGCGCTGCCATCGGTTGTTGTTATCCAGGTATTCAAGGGTGTTGGTATGAATATGGTGTTGTTCCTCGCAGCGCTGCAAGGGGTCCCGGGGGAGATCAAGGAGGCCGCAAGGCTGGATGGGGCGGGGCCACGTCGCCTGTTCTTCTCCATCACCCTGCCGATGATCTCACCGACGGTCCTCCTCGCCGGCATTCTCACCACCATCGGTTCACTGGAAGTGTTCGCACCGATCCAATTGCTGACCCAGGGCGGACCTGCCGACTCGACGCTGGTCCTGCCGTATTTCCTCTACCAAACTGCGTTTCAGCAGCAGCAGTTCGGATATGCCAGTGCCATCGGCGTTGTGCTCTTCATCGTGATTCTCGTATTGATCATGGTGCAATGGATGTCGCGTAAGAAGTGGGTTAATGATGAAAACTGAAATTTCTGAAGTTCAGGCTCCTGAAGCCGTTAACTCGTTCCAGGTAGCGCCGCCACGAGAAATCGTGGACAACCACGATTCACGCAAATCTCGGGGCCGCCGTCGTCTCAATACCTTGGTGCTTTATGTGATCCTCGTCCTCCTCTCGATCCCTTTTATCTATCCAACCGTGTGGATGATCTTTAGCTCATTCAAGCCAACGTCGGAGATCTTCTCACAGCCGCCCAGGCTCCTGCCGGTTGAGTGGACGCTGGATGGGTTTGCGAAGATCTTTACGGCTCAGCCGTTCCTGCAGCAGTACGGGAACTCGCTGTACATCGCGATCATCGTAACGGCGGGATCGCTCGCCGTATCGGGGTTGGCCGGCTACGCGTTTGCGCGGATGCGGTTTCCATTTCGTAACACCCTGTTTGTAATCCTTCTTGCCTCCATGATGGTGCCCAGTGAAGTGACGATCATTCCGATCTTCACGGCGGTGAACGCGATAGGGCTCACTGACACACATTGGCCGCTGATCCTGATGCCACTGCTTGGGCCCTCATCTGTGGTGTCAGTGTTCATCTTCAGGCAGTACTTCCTCTCGCTGCCCGGCGAACTTGAAGAAGCTGCGCGATTGGACGGACTGGGGCGAGTGGGCATCTTCACGCGAATCGCATTCCCGCTTGCGCGGCCAGCGATCGCAGCGGTCACAATTCTTACGTTCCTACGGTCGTTCAATATGTACTTTGAACCGTTGATCTTCCTGACAACACCTGAGAAATTTACCGTGGCACTGGGAATCACGCGGTATCAGGACGGGTATGGCGAACCGCTGTGGACCACCCAGCTCGGAGCTGCATCGCTCACGGTAATTCCGATCCTGATTGTTTTCCTTCTTGCCCAGAAGCAGTTCATCGAGGGAATCGCCGGTACGGGCGTCAAAGGATAACTTGTGCTTGGCCTGCTATTCCAAGGTGTTGGCGACCATGAAATGCGGCCCCGGGCGGCCATGAAGGCACCCACTGCTGTCCTCCACGGAAGTCGGTCTGGGCGTGCCGCGCTGCTTGGCGTGGCACGCCCGGGCCATGTCAAAGCATCAGTTCAAACCACTTGTCTGCCAGGATCTGATGACCTTGTTTTGACGGGTGAACACCATCCGGGGCGAGCGCCCCAGGTTCGTATATGGTGGCCGCTTCCGTCATGAAATCGTGGGCCGGCAGAAGCGCGGTTCCATACTCGGCGGCAAGCGTCCGCACCACAGTAACCTTTGCCAATAGATCTTCCAGCCAGTCATTTTGCTCAGGGGTGACGGGAAGTAGGAACGGTTCCACAAGCACCACCTTGGTGTTCTCCCGGGCAATCGCCCGGTCCAGCATGGAACGGTAGTTGGCCTCAAAGTCCGCCGGCGTCGTCGGGTCGTTCCGGTCGAATTTGCGCCATGTGTCATTGACGCCAATTAATATCGAGATAATGGCCGGCTCGTGGACTAGCACGTCCCTTTCCCAGCGGTTTGC
>JBKKBD010000100.1:0-3148 GCA_046714315.1 Specibacter sp. | reverse complement strand
GCATTGACAAGCCAGAGTGCTGGGAGAAGCTCAGCATCGGCAGTGCAGGCCATGGTGCCGTTCGCCCTGTCGCTGGGCTGCGCCAAGGCCGCAAGCAACGCCGAGTAATCGCCTTCGAGCTGCTCCTGCCTCACCACGCGCGTATAGACACCATCTTGTTCAAGGAAGTCCTGTTGGCAGCGGACCACCTGAACGGGGACAAATCCTTCAGGGATCGAGCCCCTCAAGTCCGACGCCGGAAGGCTGGTTTCGGAACCGTCGTGCCATTCGGGCGGGGCAAGGCAGTCAACTTTTTCCTGCAACGCGGCCGGGGCAGGGACATAGTGGCGCACCTTGCCCGGTGCCATTCCGCACCCGACCAACACCAAGGCGCCCAGCACCAGCGCAAGGCAGACCGAAAGCGCCAGACGGGGGACCGGCGTCGTCCATCTGGGAAGGAAGGTCCTCATGAGCGTTAGCGTAGCAAGGCGGGAGCGGAAGCGGGTCGCGACGAGGTAAAGAGTTGGATTCAAAGCAGGCACGCACCGTCAACTAGACTTGGAACAGGTGGGAGGAGCTACCCCACCGCTTACTCGCACACGAGCTTAGGTAAAAACTGTAGATGTCTGAGATGCCCCAAAAGACGGCAGAGATGCCCGAACCAACCACAGAACCCGCCACGGTTCCGGATCCGCTTGACGAAGGCGCCATTGGAACAGCCGTCGAGAACGCGCTCGCAGCAATTGCCGCAGCCGCCACGCTGGATGAACTAAAGAGCGCGCGACTGGCGCACACCGGAGAAAAGTCGCCGCTGAGCCTTGCAAACCGAGAGATCGGCGGGCTCGCCAAGGAATTTAAGGCTGCCGCCGGCAAGCTCATGGGCGGCTCACGCGGCCGTGTTGCCAAGGCGCTCGCAGCCCGCACCGAGGTGCTCGAGGCCGAGGACGCCGCGCGCATCCTGATCGAGGAGACCGTTGACGTTACGGCCGCTGCGCGTCGTCGTCGCGCCGGTGCCCGCCACCCGCTGTCCACACTGCAGGACCGCGTCAGCGACATCTTTGTGGGCATGGGTTGGGAAATCGCCGAAGGCCCCGAGCTGGAATCGGAATGGTTCAACTTTGATGCCTTGAACTTCAAGCCTGATCACCCGGCCCGTGAAATGCAGGACACGTTCTTCGTTGAGCCTCCTGAAGCCCACCTGCTTTTGCGCACCCACACCTCACCGGTGCAGGTCCGTTCCTTGCTGGAGCGCGAACTTCCCGTCTACGTATTGTGCCCCGGCAAGGTGTTCCGCACCGATGAACTCGATGCCACGCACACGCCCGTGTTCCACCAGTTCGAGGGCCTGGCCATCGACAAGGACTTGTCCATGGCGGACCTGCGCGGCACCCTGGAGCACTTTGCACGCCAGATGTTTGGTGACGAGGCCAGCATCCGCCTGCGCCCAAACTTCTTCCCCTTCACTGAACCGTCGGCCGAGCTGGACATTTGGCACCCCGGTGCCAAGGGCGGCCCCCGCTGGATTGAGTGGGGCGGCTGCGGCATGGTCAACCCGAACGTGCTCCGCGCGGCCGGCATTGACCCGGACGTTTACTCAGGATTTGCCTTCGGCATGGGCATTGAGCGCACGCTCATGTTCCGCAACGAAGTGGGCGACATGCACGACATGATCGAGGGCGACGTACGATTCAGCGAACACTTTGGGATGGAGATCTAAGTAAGTGCGTATTCCACTGACTTGGCTGCGCGAGTATGCGCAGGTACCGGCAGGAGCAACTGCCGAAGATGTAATGACCGATCTGGTCAAGGTTGGTTTTGAAGAAGAAGATGTTCACCGTCCGCTAGATACCATCAGCGGCCCCATCGTGGTGGGTCAGGTCCTCTCCCTGGAGAAGGAACCGCAGTCCAACGGCAAGACCATCAACTGGTGCACCGTCCGCGTGGTTCCCGAGGGTACTGCACAGACCCTGGACATTGACGGGATTGATCCCTCCGGCGTGCAGGGCATTGTCTGCGGCGCGCACAACTTTGTGGTGGGGGACAAGGTTGTTGTCACCCTGCCCGGTGCCGTGCTGCCCGGCGATTTCCGCATCACCCCGCGGAAGACCTACGGTCACGTTTCTGCCGGCATGATCGCCTCCGTTCGCGAGCTGGGCATTGGCGAGGACCATGACGGCATTCTGGTGCTCTCCACTCTGGGCCTTGACCCGGAGCTGGGTACCGACGCACTGGAGCTGTTGGGGCTTCGCGACGAAGCCGCCGAAATCAACGTCACCCCGGACCGCGGCTATGCGTTCAGCATCCGCGGCGTTGCCCGCGAATACGCCCACGCCACCGACAGCGTTTTCACCGACCCGGCGTCGCTGGTTTCGGTGACCGCAGCAACGGGTGCTGGACACCCCGTCCGCCTTGCTGACGATGCTCCCATTTACGGCAACGCCGGCTGCGATCGCTTCGTCGCCCGCACCGTAACCGGAATCAACGCGGCCGCACCCACCCCGCCGTGGATGTCATCCCGGCTGCGCCTAGCTGGAGTCCGCTCCATTTCACTGCCCGTGGACATTGCCAACTACGTCATGTTGGAACTGGGGCAGCCGCTGCACTCCTACGACGCCGATCAGCTCACCGGAGAGATTGTGGTGCGCCGCGCCACTGCCGGCGAAACGCTGAAAACCCTTGACGGTAAGGTCCGCAAGCTGGACGTCGAGGACCTGCTCATCACTGACGGGTCCGGTCCCATCGGGATCGCCGGCGTGATGGGTGGCGCCTCCACCGAGGTCACCTCAAGCACGGTCAACGTGCTAGTTGAGGCCGCGCACTTCGAGGAAGTCTCGATTGCCCGCTCCCGCCGCCGCCACAAGCTGCCCTCCGAGGCGTCAAAGCGCTTCGAACGCGGCGTGGACGTTGCCATTGCCGATGTTGCCGCCCAGCGTGCCGTTGACCTCTTGGTTGAATTGGCTGGCGGCACCGAGGAAACTACCGTCACCGACGTTGGCACCCCCGCCGTTGTGGCTCCGGTGTTCCTGCCCTCTGGTTACACCTCTGCCCGCATCGGCATCAATTTCTCCCAGGAACAGATCATCGGTTCCCTGACGGACCTGGGTGCCGTTGTTGAGAAGGTCGACGGCGGATATTCCGTCACGGCTCCGAGCTGGCGCCACGATTTGCT
>JBKKBD010000099.1:0-9540 GCA_046714315.1 Specibacter sp. | reverse complement strand
GGCCAGGAGCGCGAGGTTGACCCGCAACGACAGCGAGACGAACGCGAAGATGCTCTCGAACGTGCCGCCGGAGAGGTTCGGCAGCCCCCGCCGCGAACCCGCGGCACCCACCGCCCCGGTGCTCCTCCCTTGAGCCCGGTCGTCGCGATGCCCTTGATGAAGTACCGCTGGCCGAGCAGGAAGATGACCAGGATCGGCAGCACCGAGATCACCGAGCCGGTCATGATCATCGAGTAGGACGCCTCGTACTGGCCGACGAACGACCGCAGCCCGAGCTGGACGGTCCACAGATCGTTGCTCGTCAGGTAGATGAACGGGCCCATGTAGTCGTTCCAGGTGTTCACGAACGTCAGCAGTGCAAGGCTGGCGAGGGCGGGCTTGGACAGGGGCAGGATCACTCGGGCCCAGATGCCGTACTCGCTGAGGCCGTCGATCCGGGCGGCCTCGCAGAGTTCATCGGGGATGGTCATGTAGAACTGGCGCATCAGGAACACGCCGAACGCGCCGAAGGCCTGCAACAGGATAAGTGAGGTGAAGCTGTTGGTAAGCCCCAGCTGTTGCATCATGATGTACTGCGGCACCATGTAGGCCTGCCACGGAACAGCGATCGTACCGATGTACGCCAGGAACAACACATCGCGGCCCGGGAAACGGACCTTTGAAAAGCCGTAGGCGGCCAGCGAGCCGGTGAGAACCTGCAGGCAGGTGATTATGACGGCCAGGTACAGCGAGTTCTGCAGGTACCCCATCATGGGAATCCGGGTCCAAATCTCCGTGTAGTTACTCCACACGAACTCCTGCGGGATCCATTGGATGGGAACCGTGAGAACCTGATTGTTTTCCTTCAGGGAGGAGGAAATCATCCAGAAGAAGGGCACGAGGAGCGCAAACACCAGCACAACGAGCACACCGTATATGACGACGTTGGTGGTGCGTGACTTCTGTTCGCGCGTTTTGTGCCGGAGCCGTCCGGACTTTTGCGGTGAGCCCGGGCCGCGGCGGCCAGTGGTCAGCTCGGTGCCCAGAAGGGGCGCTTCGGCTTTGAGCTTTTCTGCCATGTTAGTCATTAGCGTTCCCTTCGCTGTTGGATTTTGAACTGCAGGACTGTCACCGTCAGGACGATGAGGAACAGCACCAGAGAAATCGCCGAAGAGTAGCCGAACTTCCCTTCACCAATACCTTCCTGGTAAATCAGCTGAGACAGGACGGTGGTGGACCGGCCGGGGCCGCCGTCGGTCATGACGACGATCAGGTCAAAGACCTTGAAACTGGAAACCGTCAACATCACCAGGACGAAGAAGGTGGTGGGCCGCAGCGAGGGGATCGTGACATTCCAGAAGCGCTGCCAGGCACTGGCGCCGTCAACTTCGGCGGCTTCGTAAAGTTCGCTCGGTACTGCCTGAAGTCCGGCTAAGTACAGGATCATGTAGTAGCCCATGTCGCGCCACACGCTGGTGATAATGACGGCGGGCAGGGCCCAGTCGGAGCTTGAGGTCCAGCCCGGGGGGTTGGCTACGCCGACTGTTTGCAGGAATTGGTTGATGGGACCTGTCTCGGGACTGAAGAGCATGTTCCAGACGACCGCGACGGCCACCAGTGAGGTGATGTAGGGGAAGAAAATTGCCACACGGAAAAAGCCGATGCCCTTGAGCTTGCGGTTGAGCAGCATGGCCAAGACAAGGGCCAGTCCCATGGTGAGCGGCACATGGCCGAGCGCGTACAACAAGGTGTTGCGCAGGGCAATCCAGAAGGAGTCGCTGCCGAGCATGCGCTGGAAGTTCTCCAAGCCCACCCACTTGGGTGCGCTGAATGAGTCCCACTCCATAAAGGAGAGGGCGAAGGCGGCCAACACGGGAATGAGTGTGAAGGCCAGGAATCCAAGGAAGTTCGGCAGGATGAACGACCATCCGATGAGCGCGTTGCGCCTGGCCTGCTTCCTGTTGCCACGGCCGAGCACTGGTGCCGTGGCCTGAGTAAGTGTTTCAGTAGTCATGATGACCGCTCCCGGGTTTGGGAACGTTCCTCCATTTCAGAATCCGGAGTGTTCAGGTCCGGTACGGTGCCGCGCTGGGCTCTTAAGGCGCCAGGGCGCGGCACCGTACCGGTGGGAGTGTTACTGGTTGAGGACTTCTTTTTTGACTCGCTTGTCCATCTCGGTGATGGCGTCATCAACGGACTTTTCGCCAACCATGATCAGGTCATGCTCCTGGTTGAGGATGGTGTCCGTGGCTGCTGACTTATCGCTGACGGGCATTTCCAGTGCTGTCTTATCGGGCGAGAAGGCCTTCTTCGACAGCTCATCCGTGGCCATTCCGTCCAAGGTGAAGTAGGCATCCGTCACCGAGGCATCCTGTAGGGCTGGCACCACGCCAATAGCGGAGATTGCCTTGGCACCTTCGGCACCGGCAGCCCACTCAATGAATTTCTTTGCTTCATCGGAGTGCTTCGCGTTCTTGTTCACAGCGAAAGCCGTCGGAGAACCGAACGTGGTGATCTCGCCGTCGGCCGTCTTCTGAGGCATGGGAGCCAGACCCCAGTTCACGTCCGTCTTGCCTGCCTTTTTCGCCTCCAGAATCCCGGCAATGTACCAGGTGCCCATCGGCATCATGGCGGCCTGTCCGGTCTCAAACATGGTGCGGTAGCTGGTCTTTTGGCTCTTGGCTGTGCCGTAGTCGAGGGTGGCGCCGCTCTTCTGCAGATCGAGTGCTGTGTTGTACTGATCCTTCATGAAGCCGTACTCGCCACTGTTCTGATCGGCGCCGTTTTGGGCAGCCGAGATGGCCTGAACAACAGAACGCCAGGTGTGCTGGTAAGTTCCGTAAACCTTTTTCCCGTCCTTGGTGGTGCTCAGCTTCTTGGCGATATCCGAATACTGATCCCACGTCAGGTTTGCGGGGTCAGCAATACCGGCAGCCTTGAACATGTCCTTGTTGTAATACAGGAGCCAGAAATCTTGACGATAAGGTGCGGCAAAGTACTTGCCGTCCAAGTCGAAGGCGTCAATGCCGGCGAGCTTGTCTTTGCCCACAGTGTCGACCACGTCGTTGATCTCCTGCAGCTGGCCATTGTTGGCGTATCGGGAGTAATCAATGACGTTCTTCATGGTCAGGACGTCCGTGGTGTCGCCACCGGCCAGCATGGTGGTGACCTTCTGCGGGTAGTCGTCAGCCAGGATGTCGACAGGTTCAATGTTGATGCCAGGGTTCGCAGCCTCATAGGCATCAAAGAGGGCCTTGAACTCCGGGGTGCCCTCGTAGTTCCAGACAGATACGCTCAGGGTCGTTTTGCCATCTTGAGCTCCGCCGGCGTTGTCAGCGGGTCCGGCGGCACCGGCACATGCCGACAGGCCGAATCCGGCCGACAGTGCCAGCGCGATTGCGGTGAAAGTTCTGCGCTTCATTGCGTTTCTCCTAGGTGTTTTCGTGGTGCCGCGGCTGCGGCCTATTGGGTCTTGGTGTGAAGTTTTTCGTGCGGGCGTTCGGAGCTAGCTACGCGCTGAGCCGGAGGTCATCGTGGAGTACCTGAGCCACAAGACTCTTACCTGAGAGGTATCGTTCGAGGTCATTGACGGCGGCATCGGACATTCTTCTGGTTTCAGTGCCCAGGGAGCCCGCTATATGAGGCGTAAGGATCACATTGGGCAGGTCGTAGAGGACAGAGTCGGCCGGGAGGGGCTCTGGTTCGGTGACGTCCAACAGGGCTTGGATACGTCCCGTTGCGCACTCAACCTCGAGGGCCGTTGTGTCGACCAGGGCCCCGCGGGCGGTGTTGATCAGCGTTGCATGGTCCTTCATCATACGAAGCTCAGCGGTGCTGATCATGTTTCGAGTCTCGGGCAGATCCGGTGCATGGATGGTGACCACATCGGAGCTCGTCAGGAGTTCATCCAAGGGGACTAGCTTGCCGCCGGCAGCCGCCACCAGGAGGGGGTCGACGTGGGGATCACTGACAAGGCACGTGACGTCTTGGAGTTGCTGGACCAACTTGACCACACGGCGTCCAATGCGTGAGAAGCCGACGACGCCGATGACGCGTCCGATGTTGCCCAACTCGCCACGGCCTGAAACGTAGTCCCAATCTTCACGGAAGCTGCGAGCATCGTTGGCCAGCACTTGCGCCCTTTTTCCTGCCAACACAATCGAAGCAAAGGTGAACTCGGCTACCGGGATGGCATTCGCGTCAGCGCCGTTCGTGACCGTGATGCCCCTGTCCCACAGATCGTCGGTGACGAAGCTTCGGACAGTTCCGGCGCAGTGGAACACCGCCCGCAGTTTCGGCATGCGCTCTAGCCGTTCCGCATTGAGCTGGGGGACACCCCAGCTGGTGACTAGGATTTCAACATCTTCCAGACGCCCGGACACCGCGGGATCTTCCAAAGAATCTGTCCACGGTTGCGCTCCCAGATCGACCAGCTGTGCCAGCCGGTCCAGTCGCTTGGAGTCGAACTGATCAGCAAAGGTTTCGCGATTCATGACCAGCAGGGCGTGAGGTTTATGCGACATTGGCGAGTCTCCCTTCGGGTCGTGGCCGGAATGTTCGACCAGTTATTTATGTGTTGCATCACATCTAATAATCAGTACATACTGATAAACAAGATTGTTCAATCAAGATAATCGAAGTTGAACTGAAACGTTCAAGATCGAACAAATGGGAGGGATTTGTGATGGCAGGACCCGCCGAAACTGCATCCGTTGTCGCATCGCGCAAGGCCCCTACCAGTCCACTCAGCGCAACTGGTCCACTCAGAGCCATTTGGGGCCGCAAAGTCACACACGACTCGCTGGAGTTGCTTTTGGCTGGTTCGCGCGATCGACTCATCATTCGACCGGCCGATGATCACGTGTGGCAAGGAGTGGATCCGGCTGCGGCTGAGCTGCTCATTGACCAGGCGACAGCAGAGCGCGGCACCCCGTGGCCGCAGCCGCTGGTATCCCACTATTCCCGGTACTTCCGTGACGGAAACCGCACCGCCTACGAGGGGTTGGTGGGAGCTCGGCAGCAGCGACTGACACGCGCGGTGGTGATGGCGGCTCTTCGCAGCGATTCCATTGAAGACACCGAGGGTCCCTCCAACGATGTCAGCGGATGGCTGGACGAAGTCATCGACGGTGCGTACCTGTTGTGCGAGCAGAGCTCGTGGAGCTGGGCGGCACACGACGATGTTTTCGCCGTCTCGGGCGAGGTTGTTCCCGATCCGAGCCGCCCTTATCTGGATCTTGGCGCCGGTGAGGTCGCTGCCCAGCTTGCGTGGATCGACCAAGTCTTGGGCGAACGATTGGACCAGCGGGCACCCGGCCTGAGACGGCGCATGCGATACGAAACCCAACGCCGGGTGATCCAGCCCTTCGTGGATCGCCTCGACTGGCACTGGCTCGGACTCGACGGCGATGTTCACAACTGGAATCCCTGGATCCACTCAAACATCATCACGGCAGCGCTGCTGCTGGTGGATGACCCCAAGCTGCAAGCGCACACCATTTCCCGGTGCATCGAGGGACTGGACCGTTTTCTGGCATCAATCCCGGATGACGGTGCCATTGATGAAGGCTTCGCCTATTGGTGGAACGGTGCCGGCAGAGCGCTGGAGGGACTGGCCGTATTGGAAGAAGCGAGCGGCGGCGTTCTGAGTGCTGATGTGCCGGTAGTCCGTTCGATGGTCGCCTTTCCGCACCGGATGCATCTGGGGGGCCGGTGGTTCCTGAACGTCGCCGATGGTCCGGCCCGTGCAGCTGACGGACTGCCGTGGGACATGCTGTACCGCGCGGCCATCCGAGTCGGCGACGCACAAGCGGCGCAACACGCTGGCGCATTTGTTCGTGATCACGTGGATTCGAAAGCCGGACTTGGCCGGGTTCTGCATTCGTTGCTCCAACCCGTGCCAGAACTGCCGGCAGCGAAATCGCCCCAGCCTCCGCTTGCTCTTTTCAGCTACTTGCCATCGGTGCAGATCATGGTGGCCCGGCAAAGCGCTGGCAGCGCACACGGACTGACGCTGACGGCCAAGGGTGGAAACAACGGTGAACACCACAACCACCGCGACGTCGGATCCGTGGTGGTTGCGCTCGATGGTGTGCCGTTGCTCGTTGATGCGGGCCAACCCACCTACACCGCTCAAACATTTGGTCCGGACCGGTACCAGATCCGCGCCATGCAAAGTTCCTGGCACAACGTTCCGGCACCCTTTGGGCTGGAACAGGGGACCGGTGCGGAATACGGTGCCACCGTCATCGAGGAACCCACCGCCGCTGCACCAACGCTTACCTTGGGACTCGGCACTGCTTACGGATTCGCCCAAGCGGAGCAATGGATTCGCACCGCCGCCCTCAATCGTGAGGACAGTTCCATCGTCATCGGGGACCGCTGGATGCTGCCAACGTCCGCAGGCCCCCAAAACCAGCAGCACCCGGATGTCGATATTGCCTATCTCATCGCCGGAACGCTGCAACTAGGTGACGACGGCACAGCGACCGTCTGGCCGGAGGGCATACCCGGGATAAACAAAATCGGGGCCGCTCCCATACCCGGCCACAGCAGCGGCCTGAGGCTGCGCTGGAAGCCAGGGGTCGCCGTCGTGCATGTGGATGAATGGATTCTTGACGATCCGCTATTGCAAGAGATTTGGGGAAAGAAGCTGACTCGCCTGCGGTTTCGCCTCCCTGCCGCAACACCGGCCACCGGCGAATTCACTGTGAGCATGGAGGCAACTAATGAGTAACGAATCGAGTCAGCAGGGCGGCGGTAAATCGCTGTTTGCACTCCAACGCCGTGAACTGGTCATGGACGAACTTCGGGCCCACGGAGCCATCACGGTGCGTGAGATTGCCGCCAAACTCGGCGTCAGCGAATTGACCATCCGGCGCGATGTGAACAGCCTTGCCGACGCCGGACTGGTCTCGCGGGTCCATGGCGGTGCCACGCTGCGTAGCCCGCTGGACCGGACGGCCGTCGCGGGGAAGCCCTCGGCGAACAGCTACGCGATTGGCATGGTGGTGCCGTCATTGGATTACTACTGGCCGCAGGTCATCAGCGGGGCGAGAGAAGAAGCCGAGGAGCAGAACCTGCGGATCATGGTGCGCGGCTCGGCCTACGACGCGGGCGACAATCGCCGCCAAGTCCAGGCGCTGCTCGACACGCAAAACATTGATGGGCTCATTGTGGCCCCGGATATGGCTGGCGCTCCCGGGCGCGAACTGTTGCGCTGGCTCAATGCCCTGCCGATTCCCGTGATCCTGGCCGAACGACGGACGCCGTCGGACATCCCGGCGCACCGGCTGGAATGGGTGGCAACCGACCATGCCTTCGGCGCCGGCATGGCGGTGCGGCATCTGTGGCAGGAAGGCCACCGCGCGATTGGCTGCCTGACGGATTCCAGCAGCCCCACGAGTCCGCACGTGGTTCGCGGATGGGAGCAGGCCATGGTGGCCCTGAACATCCCCATTGAGAAACAGTTTTACGGCGAATCCGCGAAACTCGACAACGGTGAGCGCGCACAGCACTTCGACGATGTCCTGAAACGGTGCCGTGAGACCGGGACGACGGCGCTGCTGGTCCACTCCGATACGCAGGCCGTGGCCTTCGTGCAGCACTGCGTGGACAAGGGCCTGCAAGTGCCCGGCGACATGGCCATTGTGGGCTACGACGACGAGGTGGCCTACCTTGCCGAACCAGCCATTTCCGCCGTCAAACCGCCCAAACGCTATGTCGGCAAGGTGGCGGTGCAGCTCATGGCGGCTCGTCTTGCCGAAGGCCGGATGCGTCCGGTGCACCGGATCCAGTTGAATCCGGAATTGATTCTGCGCGAGTCATCAGTCGGGGCGCCGCGCACAACCCACGAACTTTGAGGAATCCATGTCACTCACCATGCCACCGGCTGCCCTGACTCTGCCCCCGCTGGACCATGAGCTGTCCCCGCACACCGGTCTGACACGAGAGCATTGGAGTTCCTACGCGGATTTCCTGCTGCGGTCCGCTCAACGGTTCGGCACGGCGGACCACGCGAACCTCCACCTGCCCGGTGCCAACAGTGTTTACGGTCCCCGCAGCGATGCGTTGGAGGCGTTCGCCCGCACATTCCTGTTGGCGTCCTTCCGCATCGCCGGGGATCCCGAAGGGACTGGCTGGATTGCGCAATGGTACGCCGAGGGACTGGACGCCGGGACAAATCCTGCCAACCCCGACCGCTGGCCCACTCCCGGCGAGCTGGGACAGGCGAAGGTCGAGGCCGCATCGTTGGCCGTGGGGCTGGCGCTGACCCGTGACGTGCTCTGGGACAAGCTATCTCAACGTGTCCAAGAGCAGCTGATCGCCTGGTTCGAGACGGTTATTGGCGAGCAATACCCGCCCATCAACTGGGTGTGGTTTCAGATCGTTGTGGAGACCTTCCTGGCCAGCGTCGGCGGGCGATACTCGGATGCAGATATTGATGCGGGCCTGGCCATCCACGATTCCCTCTACCGTGGGCACGGCTGGTTTGCCGACGGTACGGAGCGCGCCTACGACCACTACAACGGCTGGGCGTTTCAGGTCTACCCGCAGCTGTGGGCGTTGATGGCCCCCACGGATCCGCGCGTGCTTGCCCGTTCCAAGGTCGACGGCGAGCGGCTGGCGGACTATCTCGACGACGCCGCCTACCTCGTGGGCGGCAATGGCGCGCCGCTCATTCAGGGGCGCAGCCTCATTTACCGTTTCGCCGCGGCAGCACCTTTCTGGGTGGGTGAGCTGTCCGGTCACACGCGGCTTTCTCCTGGTGTGGCCCGGCGTGCGTCCTCAGGCATGCTGGAGTACTTCGTCCGTCGTGGCGCCATGAACGACTACGGTCTCCTCACCATTGGTTGGCACGGTGAGTTCCCCGGGATGCGGCAGGCCTACTCCGGCGCGGGCTCACCGTATTGGGCGGCCAAGGGATTCCTTGGTCTGGCCCTGCCAGCTGACCACCGGGTCTGGACGGCGGTGGAGGAACCGCTGCCGGTGGAGGTGGGCAACACTCGGCGGCTCATTGCCGCGCCCGGCTGGCAAGTCGACGGCACGGTGGCCGACGGCGTGGTCCGGGTCAGGAACCATGGAACTGACCACGCCAATCCCGGTGTTGCCGTGGCGGACTCGCCACTGTACGCGCGGCTTGGTTACTCGACGCACACGTTCCCGGACCTTGAGAGCGAATCTCTAGACAACGCCGTGGTCCTGGTCAATGGAGCCGGTGAGTTGACGCATCGCACCGGGTTCGAATTCCTTGGCCAGGCCGATCTCCTCGGCGAGACCAACACGGCAGGGGTACTGGCCAGTGCATCACGAGCCACCACCAACTGGATCACTATTAATCCCGACGCCGGACCGGACCACGGCAGTGGCGTGGCTGGTACTTCCGTACCGGGCCCTGAGGTGACCACTGTGTCGCTGACGCATGGGGCTGTGGAGTTGCGGCTGGTCCGGGTCCGTGGCTGTTCGCCGGAGTTGCCGGCCACCCTGCGGATGGGCGGCTGGCCCGTGGACGCTGCGTCAACGCTCATCAGCGAGATCCGCCCTGTGGCAGGACTTGGTACC
>JBKKBD010000098.1:0-5911 GCA_046714315.1 Specibacter sp. | reverse complement strand
GTTGTTGACTACGGACATTTTCTGGGGATGCCAGCGGTCACCGAATGGCTGCTTCCCTAAAGGTGCAGGCGATAGAAACGGAACACGGAAAAATCCTCGATGGGCAGCTTCGCCACCCGAGAGAAGCCTGCGTCCAGGGCATAGCGCTCAAGGGTTGATGGCCGCATCACCGTGCCTGTCCCCACGGAGCCAGGCGTTGAGAGACTATCCGGCAGGCAGATGAGCAGGCTATAGGCATACATCAGCCGCTCAAGTTCGTCGCCCGGCGGATCAAACGCATCGGCGACGGCCTCGTCCATCACCACCACCACGCCGTCGGGCTTGGCCAGGGTGCGAATGGATTGCAAGACCCTCACGGGGAAGGGCATGTCGTGCAGGGCTTCGAAGATGAACACGCCATCGGCGCTGCCCGGGTCCTGCCAGCCGGCGGCATCGGCGTGCTGAAAACTCACTTGATCGGCCATGCCACGATCCTTGGCATGCTTCCGTGCGCGCAGGATCGAGGGCTCATCAATGTCGATGCCGACGACGGCGGCCCCCGGGTAGGCCTTGGCGAGCGCCAAGGTTGACCAGCCGTACCCGGATCCCAGATCGAGAATGCGGGCACCCGGTCTGGCAAGGATGGCATGGACGTCGCCGACACCGGCAAGAGCCGTCCCCAGCCGCGTTTCAAACCACGCCTTGTTGCCCCGTGCCTGCGAGTCCCGGGCCTCATCCCCCACCACGGACCAGGACACTCCCCCGCCGCTCCGGTAAGCCGCCAATAGCTCCGGGAAGTTCGCGAGCCCGGCCATGAGCATTCGCACCATGGGCGCAAGGTTGTCCAGGGAATCGTCGTCAACGAGTGCCGCATCGGCACCGGGCGGGAGGCTGAAGCGACAGGTGACGCCCCGATCTTCCGTTGCCTCGCCCTCGGTTTGCCGCGATGCCGTGAGGAGCCCCGCCACAGCTTGTTGCTCCAACCACTCCCGCGCATAGCGCGGGTTCGTTCCGGTATTTTGGGCCAATTCGTTCGCGGTGAGTCCGGCACTACCCGCATCGGCCAGAGCCCGATACCAGCCCAGCTTGTCCCCCATCGCAATACTGACCAGGTCCGCAAACCCGGTTGCCGCAGTAACAACCCTGTCTAAAAACTGCGGCCCATCACCTGCCGAACCCTGCTCTGCTGCGTCCATGCCCTCATTGTCCTCCGGCGCAGCTGTGAACGGAATGGCGGGTTCCGGCCCCGCCCAGCCAGCCCCGGCGGGACCGGGCTCCACCCTGGGTAGGAGGGTTCGGCGTCGAGCATTCCCGGCATATCCACCTACGCTCCGATCCGGAATGGCTGGCCAAAAAATAGGCTGGGACCATGACCATCACAACAGAGCACAATCAACGCACCCTGGCGGTTCAGGCCCGCGGACTGCGTAAGACGTACGGCAAGGGCGAGACCGAGGTGGCAGCGCTCAAGGGCGTGGACCTAGACTTCCCTGCCGGCCAATTCACAGCGATCATGGGCCCCTCCGGCTCCGGCAAATCAACGCTCATGCACTGCCTGGCGGGCCTGGATTCAGTCACCTCGGGCACCATCCACTTGGGCGACACCGAGCTGACCAGCCTCAATGACAAGGCGCTAACCCAGCTGCGCCGCGACCGGATCGGCTTCGTGTTCCAGGCCTTCAACCTCGTCCCCACCCTGACGGCGGAAGCCAACATCACCTTGCCCGTTGCCTTGGCCGGGGGCACCGTCGATGCGGAATGGTTCGCGTTCGTCACCGCCACGCTGGGCCTCAGCGACCGGCTCAAGCACAAGCCGCACGAACTCTCCGGCGGCCAGCAGCAGCGCGTGGCCGTGGCCCGCGCGCTGCTCACCCGGCCCGACGTCATCTTCGGCGATGAGCCCACAGGCAACCTTGATTCTCGCTCCGGCGCCGAGGTTTTGGGCATGCTGCGCCGCTCCTCACGCGAGATGGGCCAGAGCATCATCATGGTCACCCACGATCCCGTCGCGGCCTCGTACGCCGACCGTGTGGTGTTGATGAACGACGGCGAACTGGTGGGTCAGCTGGAAAACCCCACCGCCGATTCGGTGCTGGCCTCGCTCGCTTCGCTGGGGGCCTAAACCATGTTGCAAGTAGCCCTGAGTCAGCTCAAGACTCATTCCCGGCGGTTTATCGCCATCACCTTGGCGGTGTTGCTCGCCGTCGCATTCCTCTCGGCGACGCTCATGGTCAACGCCTCCACCAAGGCGTCCCTGAAGGCCAGCATCGGACAGGCCTACGCCTCGGCCGATCTTGTGGTCTCGCCGCCCGGCAACGATCCCTTGCCGGAGTCGGCCGCCGCCACTGTGGCGGCCTCCGCCGGGGTTGCCGAATCGTACGCACAGCGGACGCTCTATATCCAGACTGATCTGGGCAAGTCCTCCATTGCTGCTTCATTCCGCAATATGTCCGCGTTCCCATCCCTGGAACCAGTCAAGCTGCTGTCCGGAACATGGCCTGCAAATGACCGTGAGGTTGTGGTGGACACCGTCACGGCCGAACGCAACTCGCTGGCCGTGGGCGGCAAGACCACGTTGACCGGCCAAGGTACCGGCGAGCTCGGAGACGTCAAGGCACCAACCCTGACAGCCACCATCACGGGCATCACGGCGACCTCCACTGAACCTCAGTCATCGGGGACTGCCCAATTCGTCGGCACCCCGGCCGCTGTAAACAGTCTTGGCACCCCGTACGACGGCTACCGCACCATCTCGGTGAATCTGAAGGATGGTACGTCCATTACGGATGCCAAGGCGGCCTTGGCTACTGCCCTGGACCAGCCCATCGAGACCATCATGACTCCGGATGAGAAGACCACCGAACAGGTGGCAAACTTTACTGGCGGTCAAGACCAGCTGACCATTGTCTTGCTCGCCTTTGCCGGGGTGGCCCTGTTGGTCTCCGCCCTGGTTGTCTCCAACACCTTCTCCGTTTTGGTGGCCCAGCGTACCCGCGAACTGGCACTCCTGCGCTGTGTTGGCGCCAGCCGCGGCCAGGTCCGGAGCTCAGTGATTGTGGAGGCTCTCATAGTCGGCTTCACGGCCTCCGTTCTAGGTGTCCTGGCCGCCACGGGCACCATGGCCCTCGTTTTGACCCTACTGAGCCAAAACCCGGACTTCAGCTTCGCCACCCTGGCGGTACCGCCGTCGGCCATCATTGCCGGCATTGTGGTGGGAACCCTTCTCACCGTCCTGGCCGCACTGGTGCCGGCTCGGGCCGCGACCGCCGTGGCGCCACTGGCAGCGCTGCGCCCCGCTGATGACGCGTCGATGCACAATACTGGAGGCCGCATCCGCCTGACCATTGGCGTGGTGCTGATCTTGGCCGGCGGTGTGGGGCTCATTGCGGGCGGCATCTCGGCGAACCTGCTGCTGGCGCTCCCCTCCGGCGCTGCGTCATTCATCGGCTTCCTGATGGCCGCGACGCTCTTTGTGCCCAAGCTGGTTTCACTCGCCGGAACACTGGCCCGCCCAGCCGGTGTCCCAGGCAAGATGGCAGCCGCCAACGCTGTGCGCAATCCGCGCAGGACCACCGCGACGGCGTCGGCCCTGCTCATCGGCGTCACGCTGGTGACCATGATGATGACGGGCGCGGCCACGGCCCGGCACGCCTTTGACTCAGAGCTCGACGGCACCTACCCGGTGGATCTGGCGGTACAAACGTTCCCAGGTACGAACGCCATCTCCGACGCCGATATGGCGACTGCGGCGACTCTTCCCGGCGTCAACCACATTGCCCGCCTGGAGCTTGTGGGCATGGTGAACGCCGGCGACACCCAGCTGGCCACTTACGGAATATCCGACGCCGATGCCCTCGCCTTGCTGGCAAATCCGGCAAACCGTCCCACCCGTACATCCGTGGTGCTCCCCAAGGGCAGCGGGGTCAGTTCGGCCAGCCTTGTCGCCGGGACCCAGACCACGAACCTGACGGCATCCTCCTCCACCGCCAACGGCATGACTGCCTTGGTTTCCTTGGACGCATTCCACGCGCTGCCGGCGGACGATCCACTGCATGCCCAAATGACGGCACCGCTGTGGATCACGGTTGACCCTGAGTTGGATGCGAATGGGTTGATGGACCTGCGCACGTCGCTGGCACAGGCATTGAACATTGATGAGAACCTGATCGGCGGAGGTGTTCTGGAAAAGGTCATGTTCAACAAGGTGATCGACATGCTCTTGCTGGTGGTCACGGGTTTGCTGGCCGTGGCGGTGTTTATCGCGCTGATCGGCGTGGCCAACACGCTCTCACTCTCGGTGCTGGAACGGACCCGCGAGAACTCGCTGCTGCGGGCGCTGGGGCTGACCCGCGGACAGCTGCGCGGCATGCTCGCATTGGAAGCGGTGTTGATTGCCGGGGTTGCTGCGCTTATCGGCTCCGTACTGGGAGCGGTGTACGGCTGGGCCGGCGCGCAATCGGCCCTTGGCAGCTTCGCGACTGTCACTGCCGTGATCCCGTGGGGACAGATCCTGGCCGTGGTGGGTGTTGCCGCAGTGGCCGGCCTGCTGGCCTCGGTGGTCCCTGCACACCGCGCCGCGAAGCTCTCACCCGTTGAAGGGTTGGCGATGGACTAATTCAACAAGAAAAGTGACCCGCAGTAGTGGTCGTAAAACAGCGAAAATTCGCCACTTTACAACCACTACTGCGGGTCAGTTCATTAAGTCTGGGAAATTACGCCTCGACGGGCGCCGGTTCCTCGTATCGCGGGAAGATCGGTGCCGGGGCGGGCAGAACGGTACCGGCCACCAACGGTGTGGCGATGGCAGCGAACTCACGCAAGCCAGAATCGGCGGATGTGCCCTGGCCCAGAACGGTCAGCAGCTTCGCCGCAGCGTCTGGCACAACCGGCTGGATCAGGATCGACACAATACGCAGCACCTCGAGGGTCACGTACAGCACGGTCTCCATGCGGGGAACGTCAGTCTTGCGCAGAACCCAAGGGGCCTGATCGGCGAAGTAGGCGTTCGTGTCGCCCAGGACATGCCAGATCTTCTCCAGCGAGCCGTGGAAGTCCTGCACCTCGTACGCGTTGCGGGAGATCTCCAGCAACTCGTGCGCAGCGGCCATGATCGTCTCGTCGGCCTCTGTGAAGGCGCCAGGCGTGGGAACGGTTCCGGAGCAGTTCTTCGCCACCATTGACAGCGAACGCTGGGCCAGATTGCCAAGGTTATTGGCCAGATCGGAGTTCATGCGCCCCACAACGGCGTCGTGGTTGTACGAACCATCGGCACCAAAGGGGACCTCACGCAGCAGGAAGAAGCGGACCTGATCCAGGCCGTACTGGGCAACCCAGTCGGCCGGAGCCACCACGTTACCCAAAGACTTGGACATCTTCACGCCGTTGTTGTGCAGGAAGCCGTGGATCATGACGCGCTTGGGCAACTCAAGGCCGGCACTCATCAGGAACGCCGGCCAGTAGATGGCGTGGAACCGTGAGATGTCCTTGCCGATGACGTGTACGTCAGCAGGCCAGAACTTCCGGAAGGGGGCCGAATCCACGTCCGGGTAGCCCACCCCGGTGAGGTAGTTGGTCAGGGCGTCAACCCAGACATACATCACGTGCTTGTCATTGCCCGGGACCGGGACACCCCAATCGAAGGTGGTGCGGCTGATGGAGAGGTCCTCCAGCCCGCGCTTGACGAAGCTGATGACCTCGTTGAACCGGGACTGGGGCGCGCCGAATTCGGGCTGCGCCTCGTAGAGGGCAAGGAGTCGGTCCTGGTAGGCGGACAGCCGGAAGAAGTAGCTTTCCTCAGCCGTCCAGGTCACCTCGGTGTCCGACTCCTTGGAGTAGCGCACGCCGTCGTCCTTGACCACGGTGTCGTCCTCGATATAGAAGGCTTCATCGCGGACGGAATACCAGCCCTCGTACTTGGACAGGTAGATATCGC
>JBKKBD010000097.1:0-54866 GCA_046714315.1 Specibacter sp. | reverse complement strand
GCCTGGCTCAGGGAATTGGTGAATATGCCTGCATGAAGGCTGAATTCGATGGCATTTGCGATGTCGATAGCCTCGTCGAACGTCTTGAAAGCCTGCAGCATGACAAGGGGACCGAAGGCTTCCTCCGTCCACAGCCTGCTTGTGGCAGGGACGTCCTCCAGAACCGTTGGATACAGCACATTGCCAGCAACTTCGTTTCCGGCCAGCAAGACGGCGCCAGCGTCGATTGCTTCATCCAATTTCTTGCGAAGTTCGTTCAAGGCAGTCTGGCTGATCATGGGCCCAACATCGGTTCGCTCATCGGAGGGATCCCCAGTCCGCAGACGTGCCGTGGCCTCAAGGAATCGGCGACGGAACTCAACGTACAGAGCGTCGGCAACAAGGATCCGCTGCACGCCCACACAATTTTGTCCGGCCGCCCAGAACGCCCCGGAAACACAAGATTCGACAGCGTCGTCAAGGTCAGCATCGCTCATCACGATGACCGGTGCGTTCCCGCCAAGGTCCATGGAGAGTTTCTTCAGGCCGGCCGTCCGGGCGATGCTCTCGCCGGTAGAGAATCCACCGGTGAAGGAAACCATGCGAACATCGCGTGAGCGGATGATGGTTTGAGCCACCTCCCGATCGCCGTGGACGATGGTGAGAACCTCCGAGGGGAGCCCGGCGTCCACGAGGGCATCCGTGAGTAACTGGGCGGACAAAGGGGTCAGCGCAGAAGGCTTGAGAATGATCGCGTTGCCACCGGCGATTGCCGGCCCAATTTTGTGTGCCACCAAGTTGAGCGGATCGTTGAAGGGCGTGATTGCTGCAATGATGCCCAGCGGCTCCCGTGAATACCAGCCTGTGCGGTCCTCGGAACCCTCATAGGAGTCAAACGGGATGACGTCGCCAGCATTCCTTCGAGCTTCTGCTGCGGAGAGCCGCAAGGTGTTGACCGCGCGCAGGACTTCCTTCCTGGCTTGGCGAATGGTCTTGCCGGACTCGGCCACAATGGTGCGAGCAAACTCCTCGCTGCGGTGTTCGATGTCCGTTGCGGCTCCGTCTAGGATCCTGCCACGCGAGTTCCGAGATAGTGACCGCGCCTTCTTGGCGCCGGATCGGGCAGTTTCCAAGATGGCCTCGCCGGCAGTGGCCTCGGTCAGCGCAACTGTTCCGACAACTCTGCCATCGTAGGGGCTCGTCACCATTCGGAACTGGGGGAGCGTGGTTTGCGGTGGGCAGAGAGTGGATTCAGACATTGGCACCCACCGCCGTCCTAGCGGCGTGGATGGCAATGATGTCAGAAAGCAATGCGTAAGCTGTTTCAATTCGACCAGCACCCGGGCCTGACACGGTGACGGGGCCAAGAAGATCGGTGTCGAATGACACGGCGTTCGTGGCTGCCGAGATTCCCGCCAGTCCATGATCCAAGGGGAGGGCAACGGGAGCAACTTCGGCCGAGACCGTCCCATCGGGGTTCCTGCGCGCGGAACCAACCAGCTTCCAGCGCCGCCCTTCTAGGGCTGCCTTCTGAATGTCAGCAGGGGTCACTGAGGAGATTCCTTGTCGCTGAACGTCCTTGAGCTCGATACCGGCGTTGAGAAGTTCATTTGCAAGGATCAAAACCTTGAGCTGCACATCGAAGCCTTCGATATCTGCTGCTGGATCGGCCTCGGCATACCCGAGGTCCTGAGCTTCTTTGATGGCCGCTTCGAAGTTTAGGCCGGCTTCCATCCGCCCTAGAACGTAATTGCTGGTGCCGTTGAGGATTCCTTCGAAGCCGTTGAGTTTCAATCCTTCCAGCATGGTCTTGGCCAAGCGGATTACCGGTGTGCCGCTCATGACGGCTCCTTCGAACTCGAAGTGGACACCGTTCTGCCTCGCCAAAGCGGATAGTTCCGCGCCACGAAGGGCAACCGGGCCCTTGTTCGTTGTGCAGACACTCTTGCCCGATTCGAGCGCCCACTGCACGTGGGACACGGCTGGCTCGCCGTCGAGGGGGTTGGTGAAGGTAGCCTCGCAGATAATCTCGGCCGTGCTGGTGCGAATGACGGATTCATTGTTCGTATCTGCGGATCCGCCGTGGTCGGCGAAGGTTTCGGTGCCGTTGCCTAGATTGAGCGCCATGCCAAGGTCGATGCCTTGCGGCTGGAGCAGGGATCCAAGCCGAAGGTCCGTGATGGCAACGACCCTCAAGCCAAAGCCCAACTCGGTTTGCAGCAGCTCACCGCGTGTGGCGATGAGTTCGGCCAGGGTCCTGTTGACGCCGCCAAAGCCGATCAACGCAATGTCATAGGTGGTCATGATGCTCCTTCAGGTAATCAATTAGCTCGGTTATCCAAGCTTGATTGCATTCCGCGTCAGTTTGAGTATGTGATTGTGACCGAAGAGCAGGGCAATCTGACCATCCGGATGCCGATCTGACATGCATCGCAACAAATCATTACTGTGCAGCATGCGCATGATTAAATGTTCTTAATGACCAAAGGGGTAGTTTTGTGTTACCTTCATCACTATCCCGTCGCGTAGCCGAACCATCTTGTGGTCGCTCGACCCGGGGAACTACACAACTTCTTTAGTTTTGAACTTGAGCACACTTGGGAGACACCATGGAACCATCAGCACGCGTCATACTCGAACCCCCGCAGGCATCGTCGCCGCCGGCCGAAAACGGGCTTCGCCGGTCCATGAGTGCTCGGCATTTGGTCATGATCGCCATGGGTGGGGTGATCGGATCCGGGCTGTTCCTCAGTTCCGGGTACACCATTTCCCAAGCCGGGCCGCTCGGTGCCGTCATCGCCTATCTCGTGGGCGCCTTTGTGGTCTACCTGGTCATGACGTGCTTAGGTGAGCTTGCTATCGCTTACCCGGTCTCGGGTGCATTTCACATCTATGCGGCCAGGTCGATTGGGCCCGCAACCGGATTTGCAACCGCGTGGCTCTACTGGCTGTGCTGGGCTGTGGCTATTGGCTCCGAGTTCACGGCCTCCGGGCTGCTCATGCGCCGCTGGTTTCCGGACGTTGATGTCTGGGTCTGGTGCATAATCTTTGCCGCTCTCCTGTTCGGTCTCAACGCAGTTTCCTCGAAGTTCTTCGGAGAATCAGAATTCTGGTTCGCGATCGTCAAGGTCGCCGCGATCATTGCCCTCATCGTCTTAGGTGGCGCGGCATTGTTTGGCTTCCACCCGCTCAGCAGTGGCAGTGATCATCCATTCTTGTTTGAGAACTTCACTACCAGCGGCGGTCTTTTCCCGAACGGCTTCACCGGCGTCCTCGTCACAGCGCTAGCGGTGTTCTATGCGTTCTCGGGATCGGAGCTTATTGGTGTTGCAGCGGGTGAAACCTCGGACCCAGCCACCAACATCCCGAAAGCCATGCGAAGCACAGTTATACGCCTGCTGATCTTCTTTGTTGGAGCCATTGCAGTTATCGCCGCAACCGTTCCCTTTGAGCAGACGGGACTGGACGAGAGCCCATTTGTCACGGTCTTTTCATCCATCGGCATTCCTTATGCTGCCGACATCATGAACTTCGTCATCATCACGGCCCTCTTATCAGCCGGCAACAGCGGACTCTTCTCATGCGCCCGGATGCTTTACTCGCTCGCCGATGAGGGGCACGCTCCGCGCAAACTGAAGAAGTTGACCAAGCGTGGAATCCCGCTGGTTGCGCTCTCCGTCAGCATGCTCGGTGGCCTTGCTTCGTTGATCAGCAGTGTGGTCGCCCCTGAAACGGTGTACCTGGTCCTGGTCTCAGTGGCCGGTTTCGCCGTCGTCGGTGTTTGGATGTCCATCACCGCATCGCACTTCTTCCATCGCAGGGCCTTCGTGAGGAACGGTGGCAACGTTGCCGAGCTTCCTTACCGGGCTCCGTTCTTTCCGCTGGTTCCGATCTTGGCGTTCTCCCTATGTCTGATTTCCCTCATTGGCATTGCCTTTGACCCGAATCAAATAGCGGCACTCTATTTTGGAGTTCCCTTCGTGGGAGCATGCTACGCCTTCTTCTACTTCAAGTACGCCCGCAAGGCACGAGCAAGCGAAAAGGCATAGCACGCCCCTCCATATCACTTACCCAGCCTCGCGCTTGGGGCTTTGCTGGCCCAGGCGCGAGGCTACTTAACGAATGACTTGATATGAATCCGCAACACCTTTTGACAGATGTCAGTACCTCGATCCACAACGTCGGCACATGGCTGGAAATTGATGCAGGTGCCTTCGAATCAAATGTCCGAGACGTCCTTTCCATGATTGAAGGTCAGGCGCTCCTCTGCGCAGTAGTCAAATCTGACGCCTATGGCCACGGGGCCAAGCTACTCATGCCATCGCTGGTGCGATTGGCGGTTCCGTACATAGGCGTGGGAAGTAATGAGGAAGCAGCCATCGCCCGCAGCTTCGGCCACAAGGGCCGGATCATGCGAGTCCGGGCCGCCGCTCCGCAAGAGGTTCGAGCGGGGCTGGTGCATGACATCGAAGAGCTTGTTGCGGACCCGCAGAGCGCTTGGGCGATGCAGGGCATCGCTGCCGCATCGGGCAGAACAATCAAGATCCATCTGGACATCAATGCCTCCGGGATCAGTAGGCATAGCCTGGATGTTTCGACGGCGTCCGGTCAGGCCTGCGCGGTGGAAATCCTCAGCCAACCGGGACTTGAACTGGCTGGGATTATGACTCATTTCCCCCGCGATGACGTACAGCACATAGAACAGGCCATCCTGCGTTTTCAAGACCAAGCCATGACACTACTCCGGCTCACCGGGACGCGGCGGCAGGATGTTCTGCTTCATTGCGCAAATTCCTATGCCGCGCAGCATGTCCGCGGCTCCTGGCTGGATATGGTTCGCACGGGTGCTGTCATCTACGGAGATTCGGATCCTTCGGTGGGGGCGTTTCGGCGGTGCCTGACCTTCAAGGCGCGAGTGGCCTCGGTCAATAGTTATGCCGCTGGCAGCAACGTGGGATACGGCCAAGCGCACACCCTGACACGCGACTCTCTGCTGGCGTCGGTGACCGTGGGCTACGGCGATGGATACCGGCGAGCACTGGCAGTTGGCGGTGACGTGCTCATCCACGGCAACCGTGCCGCCATCGTGGACCTGGTTTCCATGAACTCCATGATGGTGGACGTTACGGACCTGGCAGGGGTGTCTCCGGGAGACGAAGTGGTGCTTTTCGGTCGGCAAGGAAACGAGGAAATCACGCCCGCCGAACTGGAAGAAGCCAACTTTGCAATCCTGGCGGACCTCTACACAGTGTGGGCCGGTGGTCGCCGCTTCCTGACCACCGAGAAGGGCATGTCAGAATAGGCTGGGCTAAATCGGACGGAAGGAGCATGAAGAGTGGAAATTTCCTCAGAATCATCGTCCATGTCTCAGGGCCTTCGGATTGTGAGGCTCGTTGCGGACCGGGAAAAGTGGGGACGGCGGCTACTCGGTGTTTCGCAGCTCGCCTCAGAGTTGGGCATGGAGCAAAGCAGGGTGTCTCGGCTGACGCGAGAATTGTGCGATTTGGGACTGTTGGAACGTGTTGAAAAGGGCCCGTTTCGAACCGGTTACCGCTACTTCACCTTGGCGTCATCACTCAACTCCGGCTGGATCCGCGAAACCCGAACCGAGCTGGAAGCCATTGTGGCCGAGTTTGGTCTCAAAGGTCGGGTTTCGGTCCGGGACGGCTGCCGCGTCATTTTACTGCGGTCATCCACCAACGAAGGACTGTCAGGAAGTTTCGTGAAGCCCGGCATGGTGACCCCTGTCTGGTGTACCGGATCGGGCCGGGCGCTCTTGTGGGACCACAGCGAGGACGCACTGGAAACCCTACTTAAGGACGTCAACTTCATCGGCGTCGGCGGTCCGAGTGCCGCTCATGCACCGTCTGAAGTCAACGAACTCATGGAACGCGACAGGCCGCGTGGCTTTGTCGTGGCTGCCGAGGAGTTCGAGCACGGCGTCTCCGAACTCGCCGTACCCATCCGGACCCCGAACGGCAACATTCTGGCCGCGATTAGCGTCCTAGGTGACAGCGCCAAGGTTCGTTCCAAAGAGAAAAAGATCGCGAAGACCTTAACCGATGCTGCCGAGCGGCTCACCTCGTACGCCAACTAGTGCAAGAGGCCTCGCAGGCAGTCATGCCTGGCGGTTGCTATTGCTAAGGCTGCGAATAGCCAAGCCTGGACTCCAGCCACGTTCCCCACTTCGTCAGGGCTGCGGCGCAGTGCTCCGTCCGGGGTTCTAGACGCGTTTTTGGGCCCACTATTTGTAATGCAGCCACCACGTCGCCCTTGAAATCACGGATGGGGACGGCCATGGAATAGAGGCCGGGTTCTGCTTCCTCATCGACGATCGAGTATCCGCGTGCCCGCGCGTCATTGAGCCGTGCCAAGAAATCCTCGACGTCGGTGGGTGTGTTGGGGCCGTGAGGGACGAATGCTGCGGCAGGAAAAACCGTTCGGACTTCGGCGTCCGAGGCTTCCCAAAGGAGTGCTTGACCGGCGTCACTGCAGTAGGCAGGGTAGGGCCGGCCAAGCCAAGAACCAATCATATTGCTGGTGGCGGGTACCTGTTCTCCGATGGTCACCGTGCTGTCCCCGCTCAGCACTCCCAAGAAACATCCTTCGGACGTCTCGCCCGCCAGACCCTCCAGAGCTGTTGCCCCGTCGGCCTGCAAGCGCTGCTCGGTGAGGAGCTGGGCATCGGTGAACAGGGACCAGTCCAAGGTGTAGGACCGCTGATCTGTGCGGTCGAGAAAACCCTCCAGTTGCGCGCCGCGCAGGCTTCGGGAAACCTGGCTGCGGTCCTTGTCGAGATCGGCTGCGATGTCGGCAACTGTTCCGCCGGGGAGGCCTTGGGCGTTTCGAGTACCGACGGCGAGGATGGCCGCAATGCCACGCCCCATACTTGATGTCTTTGGCATGAATCCGATTCTAGCCGTGGATTGGTGCTTCCTAGTGGATGGCGAAAACCCGGGCCGGAAAGCCGCTGCCGTGCAATGGCTTGGGCCATGTTGCGACGAGGGCGGCGCCGGTTTCCGGGAGACCAGCCAGGTTCGCTAGGAGCTCTATCTGCCATCGGTTCTGCTTCAATACGTATGTTTCCAGACTGAAATCATTGCGCGAGGTAGCCCCGCCCGGATCTGTGTCGGTCTGCTCATGGCCTACCGCCGAAACGGATCGCTGCTCCAGAAGGAAAGTGAGGACCGATTGCGACCAACCTGGAGTGTGGCTGATGCCTTCGTCATCCTTGTTAGCCATGGCTTCCACATCTGGCCATCGCTGACTCCAGCCGGTACGCAACGCCACGAACGAGCCCGCAGGGATGGTGCCGTTGCGCTTTTCCCAAGCTTCGACGTCGGCCATGGTGGGAGTGGCATCGGCGTTGCTGCGAACTTGCTCGGTGATGTCCAGTATCACCAGCGGCAGGACCATGTCATCGACGGGTATCTGGTCCAGGGTCCGCCCGCCGCGGATAAAGTGCGACGGCGGATCCACATGCGTGCCCCACTGGCCCACGATCGAATAGCGGTGGGCGGTGAATCCATCTCCCTTTTCGAGATCAAACAAGGCCTCGCGGGTCTCATCCGGGAAGGCCGGGAAATGCGGTTGTCCGGGATGGAAGGCATGCGTCAAGTCTGTAAATGTTCGGCCTGCGAGGACGGGGCCGAGGTCATCCCAAAGCCTGTTCGTCAACCCTTCGCTCATGATGCGACCTTCTCAGCATGGACCGCTGAAGGCACGCTGCCGGAGATAGTGACGGGGCTAGAGAGCTCGATGACAGGCACTTCCCAGGGGTGGATTTCTATCATGCGACTCATGAAAGATTCCACCGCGGCGTCATCGAGTGCGGCGTCGAAGTACGTTGTAAAAACGAACGTTGGCGACAATGTCCGCTGCCCCACTTGCCCCAGGGTGGGGTTGGCTCCGGCCGTCACGGTGAATCCTTCGAAGCCAACACCGGATTCGAAGACATGCCGGTAGTTTCCAAAATCGCCCAATTCAGGTGATTCGGCCAATGCCTGCAGGAGTGTTGCTATGCCTTCGTCCTCCCGGATGGCTTCAGCCTCACCCATCGCCAGCCGGGAGAAGGACGTTGCTTCTATGGGCCAATGCACGCGCAGCTTGCGAACGGACTTCATCTGAATACTCATAGGGATACCTCTTCCTTAAGGTTCTCGCTGGATTGCTTGACTGCCATAGTGGCACACTGTGATAATCATTACAAGCATGAAAACTTGCTTATAAAGATCACGAACAATTTTGGCGAAGAGCCAAAAAGCCTGGAGATCACATCATGCCGCTCAACAACTTGCTTTCCCGTACGCTCCTTGCCGGAGCCGATCTGACCGTGGATGGGGCCTTGGCCACGGAACTGGAAACGCATGGGTGCGACCTGGATGATTCGCTCTGGTCAGCCAAAGTTCTCTTGGAGCAGCCGGAATTGATCAAGCGGGTTCATCGCGACTACTTTGCCGCCGGAGCCCAGATAGCCATCACGGCGAGTTACCAGGCCACGCCTCAGGGATTTGCGCAACGAGGCATCCTCGAAGCGGAAGCCCTGGAGTTGGTGGCCTTGAGTGTGCAACTGGCGCAGGAAGCCCGAGGCGAGTTTCTGGCTGAGATTCCCCAAGCGACGCCGTTGCTGATTGCCGGCTCGGTTGGTCCCTATGGCGCATTTCTCGCCGACGGATCGGAGTACCGCGGTGACTACATCCTGAGCGAGAGCGAGTTTAAGAACTTTCATAAGCCTCGGATCGCAGCCTTGGTAGACGCTGGCGTGGACCTTTTAGCCTGCGAAACTCTGCCATCGCTTTCGGAGGCCAAGGCCTTGTTGGAACTCGTGGAAGAGTATGCCGTTGAGTCTTGGTTCTCGTTCACGCTCGGCGATGGCGGTCATATCAGCGATGGCACACCCTTGTCCGAGGTCGCCAGTCTCTGTGAGGGGTATTCCCATGTAGCGGCCATAGGCGTGAACTGCGTTCCGCTGGAGTTGGTTTCACCAGCCTTGGTGGCACTGGCCAGAGCGACCCGCCTGCCGTTGATTGCGTATCCAAATTCGGGTGAAAGCTATGACCCGACAAGTAAGACGTGGGGGCCAGCCTCTGCGGCGGACGGCGCAGAAGGCGCCCGAACTCAAAGTCTCGCAGAACTCTCAGGCTCGTGGCGGGACGCCGGTGCCCGGCTTGTTGGAGGGTGTTGCCGAACGACGCCTCGGGATATAGCTGCCGTCGCCAACACTTTTGGTCGGGAAGTGGGGATCAGCTTGTAGGCAGCAGGACCTGGATCTGGGTTCTGATCTCCGCCAACAGTTCCTCGACGGTCTTTGTGGCGTTTCCCGTGGCCGACATGGTGAGGAACATGATGGCGGAGATGACTTTCGCGCGTGTAGCGGCTTCCTCGGTGCTGATTCGCTGATCCCGTTGAAGTACGACGGCGACGGCCTCCTCGGTCTGAAAGGAGAGGCCGAGCGCTTCGCGGCGGTGTGGTTCCTCCGGGTCGCCAAAGACCATTTCGCGAAGGTAGGTCCGGCCGTTGTCGACCTGGGTTCGGTTGCAGTGAACCACTTCGGTGAGGATTGCCATGACGGCTTGGAGCGTGTCGGGAGTCTTCTCCGCGGCAGCCCTGCCCCGCACGAGCGAATCGGCGTAGCTGGAATTTTGCACCATCAGGAGGAGTTCGCCCTTGGACTTGGCATAGAGGAAAAGGGTGCCTGCTCCGATGTCGGCTTTGTCGGCAATTTGCTGTGTGGTGACATCGTCCACCCCATATTCGGAAAAGAGCTCGCCAGCGGCCGCCACGATGCGGTCCAGCTTGGCTTGTTTGTTCCGCTCACGCCGTCCGAGGGGCGGGGAAGATTCTGGCACGATGGTCCCTTCAGGAATAAAGTCTGATTGCACTCAGTTATGAGTGTAGTCGGTACGGTTTGGGCTCGGATATGGGTCAACTCATTCTCCCATGACGGCCCGGAGCTCCCAGCTTCGCGGACCGTAGCGCCGACGCAGCGCCCTCCCTATATAGAAGGAACATTTTCCCCATGACTTTGTCTTCTCTGTGGCAACCATTCAGCCTGGGCCGTGTGGAGCTTTCACACCGGCTCGCACTGGCACCGATGACCCGTAACAGGGCTCACGCTGACGGTACTCCCGGCGATCTTGTCGCCGAATACTACGGCCAGCGCTCATCCCTGGGGCTGTTGATCACTGAAGGTGCCCAACCCTCGGCCGATGGGCAGGGCTATGCGAACACGCCCGGCATCTATACACCCGAGCACATTGCAGGGTGGCGGAACGTCGCCGATGCTGTGCATGCCGGTGGCGGATCGTTGTTCATCCAGCTGATGCACGCGGGCCGGAACTCGCACCCGGACAACACCCCGCATCATCGTCAGCCGGTAGCGCCGTCGGCCATTTCAGCCGGCGTGGACATTGCGACCCCGAGTGGACAGCAGCAGACGCCGGTACCGCGCGAACTGAGCATCGAGGACATTCAGGCCACTATCGCCGAGTTTGTTCACGCCGCCGCGTCCGCGATTGCGGCCGGTGCTGACGGTGTGGAGATCCACGGTGCAAACGGGTACCTGCTGCACCAGTTCCTGTCTCCAAACGCGAACCACCGCAGCGATGCCTATGGCGGATCGGTGGAGAACCGCTCCCGCTTTGTCATTGAGGTAGCCCGTGCTGTGGCGCAGGAGATCGGCGCGGACCGCGTCGGCATCCGCTTGTCCCCGTCAATGCCGTTGGGTGGCATCAATGAAGGTGAGGTTGCCGATGTGCGGGCGCAGTATGGTCACCTGGTCGGCGAGCTGGCCAGCCTGAACTTGGCATATCTGCACCTGCACCACGTCGGTGACGATGAGTTGTTGCAGTCCTTCCGTGAGGTATGGCCGACGGCGGTTCTCGTCGTCCGCTATGGCCGCACCCGCGAGCAGATCGCCGCCGACATCGACGCCGGCTTTGCCGATATTGCACCTGTGGGACGGATGGCTCTGGCCAACCCCGACGTCGTCGAGCGTCTGCGTGCCCAGGCTCCGATGAATGAGCTGGACCCCGCCACGATCTATGTTGGCGGCGCGTCCGGATACACCGATTACCCCGTCCTGGCGAACGCCTAAACTCTTCTCTCACGTCTTGAAAGTAGGAAAATCCATGCCCTCACTTAAGGGAGCAGTTGTCCTGGTCACCGGAGCAAACGGTGGCATCGGCACTCATTTTGTCCATCAAGCCCTGGCCCGTGGCGCGGCAAAGGTCTATGCCTCCGCCCGCACCCCGCGTGCGTGGGATGACGAGCGGATTGTGCCGCTGACCTTGGACGTCACCGATTCGACGTCGATTCAGGCCGCGGTTGAGGCGGCAGGGGATGTGACGGTGTTGATCAACAACGCCGGAGCCTCTACGCCCACGCCCGGGATTCTGAGCCACACTGACGAGGAAATCCGGGCCAACGTTGAAACGAACTTTTTTGGCCCGCTCTTTTTGGCCCGCGCTTTTGCACCAATCCTCTCGGGCAAGACCGGAGCGGTCATCATCGATATCCACTCCGCGCTGAGCTGGTACGCCGTCGCCGGGATCTACAGTGCCACGAAAGCGGCCCTGTGGTCGGCAACGAACTCCCTGCGCCTGGAGCTGGCGCCGGCTGGCGTTCACGTGGTGGGAGTCCACGTCGCCTATGTTGACACGGCTATGGCCGCCCATTCCAACGATCCGAAGAAGGACCCCGCGGATCTGGTTCACGGAGTGTTCGACGCCGTCGAGGCGGGGGAGTATGAGGTGTTGGCTGACGACACTTCCGTCAACCTTAAAGCCGGTCTGAGCGCCCCCGTCGAAAAGCTCTACCCGCAGCTAGTTACCGCGGACGCGTAAGCACTCAAAAGACAAAAACGGGGCCGCGCATTGATGCGCGGCCCCGTTTTTAAACCACTTTCGAGTCGCTGGCTAATGAACTAGGCGGTAACCCACGCCCCGGACGGTCTTGATCCACCGCGGGTCTCGAGGATTATCGCCCAATTTCCGGCGCAAATTTGCAACGTGAACCTCGATTGTCCGTTCGTCGGCATCGCTAATGTACGAGCCGACGTCGTATTCCTCCCCGCGGAGCCGGCGCACCAAGTCAGACTTCGTGCGCACCTGCCTACCGCTGTCGACGAGGGCGTGGAGAAGATCGAATTCGGTGCGGGTCAACTCCAATTCGGTACCGTCCACTTCCGCGGTACGGTCCCCGTTGTTCAATACCAGTCCATTCACCGATTTCGGGATGCTCGGAGCTGCACCGTTGCTCGTTGAGTTCATCCCCTGGTTGGTAAGTGCAACTTCCGAATTGGCTGACGCAGGACCGGTAGGACTTGCGGCTACTGCAGCGGGTGCTACTACTGTGGGCGGCCCTTCGCTGGAAAACCTCGGGCGGCGCATCATTGCGCTGATCCTTGCCCTCAGCTCCCGGGGACGGAAAGGCTTCGTGAGGTAATCATCGGCTCCGGTTTCCAACCCCAGCAGGGTGTCCATTTCATCTGCCCGGCCCGTGAGCATAATGATGTAGGCATCGCTGAACAAGCGGATTTGCCGCGCGACTTCGAAGCCGTCAATGTCCGGCAGACCCAGATCCAGCGTCACAACGGCAGGATTGTTGGCCCGTACAGCTTCCACACCGGCGGCACCGGTGTTTGCAGCGTGAACCTCGAATCCTGATTGGTTGAGAATTACGCTGATAAGTTCCCGGATATCCTGGTCATCCTCAATGATGACCGCCACACGAGGATTGTCCATTTTTCCCCCACTAGATCACTAAAACACTGGAAAATGGTGCCCCAACTCAGGACAGTCGGGCCCCAGGCCCGTTCCTATCTCCAGTATGGCATCATCTAAAGTAGCGGCCCCTTGGTTCTTCCTGTTCCGATCATTGATTTTGTGTATCAGCCGTGCGAATGGTCCATCGCTGCTAGCACAACAGCCAAGGGAAGAATATTTATCAACGGAAGTTATCTTGACTGACACACCTGCAAATCAGCTCCTTGGCCGGCTTTTCTACCAGCGATCCCTGCGGGTGCGCGTGATCTTGGCGCAACTTCCATTCTTCTTGACTGTGGCCTTGGCATCCCTTCTGATCGGGATCTTATATCCAGGGCTCCTGGCCAACTCGCAACTGGTCGCCAGCTTGTGGTTGAACGGCATCTTGACGCTCGCCTGCCTAGTGGTCCCTTGGGACAAACTGCACCCGGCGTCCTTTCTTGTCATCCCCTACTTGGATTTTGTTGCGGTGGCGCTATTCCGTGAGGGCATCCAGACCCTGCTCTCTTCGGCTGGCATGCTGGCACTATTCCCGGTATTTTGGCTCTGCGCCTCTGGTGTGGCACCCAAAACTGCCGTGGTATCCAGCACATTGGCGAGTTTGCTGATTATTTGGAATCCGGTATTCCAGTCGGGACAGGTGAGCGCCGAAGCCCTGATCAGGCCTTTGCTCTTTCCCTTCATGATGCTCGCCTTCGCGATCGCCGTTGTGGTGCTAACCACCAGCATGGACGGGCAACGCGATACCTTGCTGGACAAGGATAAACTGCTCCGCGCAGCGCTCGCGGAAAGCCAACACCGTGAGCTGCTCCTTGAGACGGTTGTGGACACCGTAGGAGTAGGCGTGGTGGTGGTGGATGCTGATGGCAATGATCGCTTGATGAATTCCGCTCAGGCAGCCATTCACACATTGGGCCGGCCACATGACATCGCCGACCCCGAGGAGAAAGAACTCTTGCTCTTTACCCCGGACAAGGTGCCATTGGCACCCGAAGCCCGCCCCGTAAGGCGTGCCATCAATGGAGAATCATTCACCAACTACCAAATCTGGATTGGCACCGGCGAGCAGGCCCGGGCTCTGTCCACGACCGCTCGCATCATGCGACATGACGGGGGAAGAAGTGAAGGGGCCGTCATCGCCTTCCACGATGTCACCGACATGGTCAACGCCTTGTCCGCGAAGGACGACTTCGTGGCAAATGTTTCACATGAATTCCGAACACCATTGACGGCAATCCAGTCATACATTGACCTGGCGCTTGAGGCCCCCGAATTGCATCCCCCGGAGGTGGGACAGTATCTGAAAATTGCCGATCGAAATGCCGAACGCCTTGGCGGGCTCGTATCGGACCTTCTAGCCACCTCCTCAATCACTGTTGAGCGCACGCCTACCGATATGAACCGACTCATGGCGGACAGCATCGCCTCCGCAGCTCCGGGCGCGGCCGCCAACGCTGTGGTCGTCGATTGGCAGTGCCAGGAACCACTGCTGGCCATGGTCGACGGCGTCCGGATCAGCCAGGTACTGGATAACTTGGTCTCCAACGCAGTGAAGTACTCCCCGGACGGCGGAACTCTCAGCGTCCGTGCGTGGGCAGACGGGACCGATCTGCACTGCCGGGTCAGTGACACGGGCCTTGGAATGAGCAGTTCCGAGCAAGCGGGCGCTTTCCAAAAGTTCTTTCGGGCAGGTACTGCGGTGGAACGTGGCATACCGGGTATCGGTCTGGGCTTGATGATCTCCAAGACCATCATTGACACTCACGGCGGATCCCTTTTCTTGGAGAGTCAGTTGGGCGTGGGGACGACCATGAGTTTCGTGATTCCCGCGTGCGTCATCGGTTCCTCCCTGGTACCAAAATAGTTCTCACGCGGGGATTTCGGCCAATGTGGCATTATCGATATCGATGGTTCGTTGCACCGAGAGTGCGATGGTCACATGTCGCTTGGCGCCTTGCGAGGCAACGAGTTCTCATAGGGCCGCGGTAACTCGCGTGGCAGCGACTTTGAAGGATGGAAACTATCATGACGGACATCGGTGCGCAGGAGCAGTCGAGGAATAATTTCTTCCGGCTGCAAGGAGAACGGAAACGCGTTTTCCTGACACAACTGCCGCTTTCACTCATCATGGTCGTCGCCGTATTGATTGCTGCCGCGATTTATCCGCAGTCGTTTCAGCGACCGTTGTTTCTGGCTGCTCTTGCGATGCACGTCTTGTTGCTGATCGCATCCTTTGCCGTTCCTTGGGAACGACTTCCACGCGGTGCCGTCCTGGTCATCCCGTATCTGGATTTCGTCGCCGTGGGGCTTTTCCGCGGAGGGAATGAACAATTTCTGACGGCTGTTGGACTGTTAATCTTCTTCCCCGTTTTTTGGCTGGCATCATCGGGACTGGCAAAAAGAACGTCCGTCGCGGTCAGTGTGGTGGCTGCTTTGCTTATCGTGTGGTTTCCCGTCCTGACGTCCCCTAGTGGTTTCACGATTGAGCAACTGGTCAGGCCGCTGCTCTTTCCGATAGTGGTCTTGGCATACGCCATCACAGTTGTCGCTGTAACCAACACAATGAACATCCAACGCAAGGCCCTGGAAGCCAAGGACGTTCAGCTGCGGGCGGCGCTTGACGCAAGCCAGCAGCGTGAAAGACTCTTGGAAACAGTGGTAGATACTGTCGCCGTCGGTGTGGTGGTGGTGGATGCCGGCGGCAATGACATGCTGATGAACGCTACGCAACGAGCCCTGCACACTTACGCTCTCCCCGAAGACGTTGCCGATCCCGAGGAAAAGGAGCTGTTGGTTTTCGCTGTGGATGGACTTACCCCAGTGACGGCCGAGGAACGCCCGGTTCGGCGCGCCATCAAGGGCGAGGAATTCACCAATTATCAGGTGTGGCTTGGATCTGGGGAAAGGGCCCGTGCAGTATCCACGGCGGCACGCCCCATGATGGATGAGCAAGGGAAATTTGACGGTGCCGTGATTGCCTTCCATGATGTTACGGACATGATGGCTGCCCTCGAAGCGAAGAACGACTTCGTATCAAACGTCTCCCATGAATTCCGAACTCCCCTGACATCGATCCGCGGCTATTTGGATCTGGCTCTAGAGGAGCCCGAGAACTTGCCGCAGGATATTCACAATTACCTCGACATCGCTTCACGGAATGTGGATAGGTTGAGTTCGCTTGTCGCGGACCTGCTGACCACCGATTCGGTGACACTTGAATTGACCAGGACCGACGTTGCCCGGCTCGTCGCTGAAAGCCTGGCGTCGGCTACTCCGATGGCGGAACGCAACAAAGTCACCCTGAGCTCGCAGGTAGAGGCCCCCTTGGAGGCCTTCATAGATTCCCGACGAATAGGGCAGGTGCTGGATAATCTGGTGTCCAACGCCGTTAAATACTCACCCGATGGCGGTACCGTATCGGTGAGTTTGACGGCGAAAGGCGCGGATCTGTGGTGCCAAGTTCAGGACACAGGCATGGGAATGAATAGCGGTGAACAAGCTCAGGCGTTCAGTAAGTTCTTTCGGGCAAGATCGGCCGTGCAGCGTTCAATTCCGGGAATTGGTTTGGGGTTGATGATCTCCAAGACGATTGTTGCCAAGCATGGCGGCACCATTAGCCTGCTCAGTAAAAAAGGGGCCGGCACCACTGTTAGTTTTGTCCTGCCGGGATGTCTGAGCTCTGCCAGTAGAACCCCGGGAGTCATCTGAATGCTCAAGAAAAGATCAAGATCCTGAATGAAATGGCCAAGAACCTAGCCAAAAGGTTAGGAGAAATTGGCCTTCCTTGAGTGTTTACTTAAGCTTCGCGCAAGTAGCTGGTTTTGAGGCAAAATACTCGTTACTTCTTCTCTTCCGGGCGTTATCGTTGATACTCAAGGCAGGTCTACTAAGGCATAGCCACACGGTCGGGAGGCGTACGAAGAGAATGGCAGCTGCTAAATTGCCCCTCGTATGCGTGGCAACGCTTCACTCCTTGGAAGAATCCCTGGATGGAGAGCGGGACCTCTGCCGTAATTTTGTGTGCAGGTACATAGAGATGTGGCCTGGGCGATTTGAACGGATTTACGAAGCTGTCTGCTCGGGCCATAACGAGGAGGCCATGGACTCAGCCTTGAGCCTGCGCAGTTCCTGCCTGATGGTGGGCGCGGCTCGGCTGGGAAAGCTGACCAATGACCTCATTCACCTCTTGGGATCCGAGCGTCCCTCCGCAACAGCCAAGAAATTGGCAGCGGTGCGAGCCTGCGGGAATCAGACGGCCTCGCAGCTAACCACGTCCTATGTTGACGCGGCCTAAAGTAACAATATTTCAGTCACAAAGTGGCAGATGACCCCGGCCCTGTGCTGGTTCTGTAGCTGGCAGACACACACATCGGCTAGGGATTCTGCCGGAAATAAGCGAGGAATGGCCCCTAGAGGGGCCATTCCTCGCTTAACGCCACTATTTGGACGCGAATTCATGCAGCGGCCGCAGCACGTGGCACTGTGTTGAGCAATCCCTGAGCTAGTCCTGCGGTAGTCCTGTTTCATTCCTGACGGTTTCTTGTCTGTTGGTTAAGTTGCCGCTGTCAAAGTAAGAAACGACAGCGAAACAAGACCACGGGGGAGGAATCCGATGCAACACCAGAACATGATTGATGCAGGGAAACTCCCCGAGGCGTTGCAGGAGATCACCGCGGAAATCCACCATGGTGCCCATCGTGCCGGCGGTGGCGTGGTGACCGTACTGGTCCCCGCTCACAATGAAGCGGAAGCGATTATCGAGACCCTCGAATCGCTGGGACTGCAGACGCGCCGTCCGGATCGCGTAATTGTCATTGCGGATAACTGCACGGATGCCACGGAGCAACTCGCTACAGATTTCGGTGCCGAGGTAATCAGTACCGTGGGCAATACTGATAAAAAGGCCGGAGCGTTGAACTTCGCCCTGAGCGGGATCCTAGCGGATGCCGATCCTGATGATCTGATCTTGGTGCAGGATGCCGATTCCCAGTTGTCACCGGATTTTATCGAGAACGCCGTGAGCCATCTGAGCGCCAACGACAACCTGGGCGCCGTCGGCGGTGTTTTTCGCGGCGGTCCAGGTGGCGGTTTCGTCGGTCACCTGCAACGCAACGAGTACGCCCGGTATGCCAGGGACGTGAAGCGGCTCCACGGGAAATGCCTTGTTGTCACAGGCACGGCAGCACTGTTTCGGGTACGCACTCTCCAGGGTGTGTCCACCGCCAGGATCATGGGGCTTCTGCCAGCTGGTAACGGCAACGGCGGTATCTATGACACCTCGGTTCTTACCGAAGACAATGAACTTTCCTTCGCGCTGCTTACCTTGGGCTACAGCATTTCTTCGCCGGCCGACTGCACCCTAGTCACCGAGGTCATGCCCACCTGGCGCGAGCTGTGGGCGCAGCGGCTCCGGTGGAAGAGGGGCGCGGTGGAGAACTGCGTTCAGTACGGCTGGACGAAGATCACCCGTCCCTACTGGGGCCGCCAGGTTCTCTCGATGATTGGCGTTCTGGTGACCATGGCGTATTTCTCCTCGATCGCCGTCGCCCTTGGATCTGGGCAGGGACTGCATGTGCACGCCTTCTGGATGGCCGTGACCGGCGTCTTCGTGATCGAACGGGTCGTGACCGTGCGGCTCAGGGGATGGAAATACATGCTGCTGGCGGCCACCATGTACGAAACAGTCATTGATCTCTTCCTGCAGGTGGTTCACGCCAAGGCCTACACGGATGCAATTTTTAACAAGAAGAAAGTCTGGTAATAATCATGTACAACAACCCCACAGCACCCATGGCAGCAGGAGTAGGATCGGCGGCTCTCGCCATGACCGGAGCAGGCCAGCTTTTTTGGTTCGCACTTGCAGCCTTCGCCATGCTGGCACTCGGCATGGCGGTAAAGCGCATCGTCCCGGTGCGCGCGCAGAAGTCATAGCAACAATTCATCGAGGGCTGCTGCCGGGAACCGCGGACGTTCCGCCACGGTTCCCGGCAGCAGCAACCAGCTAGCCTATGGGTGCAGTAGCTGCCGAGTACTTGGCGACAGTCGTGTATCCGGTTTTGGAACCCGTGACACGTACCTTGATGGTGTCGTCTCTATCGGCCTGAACGAGCTTGTACGTCTTGGCCGTAGCTCCCGGGATGGCTGCTCCCGAGCGGTACCACTGGTACTGCAGAGTTGTTCCTGTAGTCCAGGTTCCCGTATTCGCCGTCAAGGTATAACCGGTCCGCAAGGTACCACTAATGGTCGGGGTAGGTGCTGTGAGCGTCAGTGGCGGGACGACTCTCGGAGTAAACGAGAAGTCACGGACGACGACGGTTTCCGGCACCACATGCGCCGGGTCGCCACCACCGCCCCCTGTGACCCAAAGGTTGAAGTGAATTGCTTCCTTGGCGGGCACGGGGACAGTAGCCCCCTGCATGACAGTCCTCTTGAGCAGGGTGCCGGAGTATCCTTCACCCGCATATGTTTCGAAGGTCAGCTTGCCCGGCTCCCAGATCAACTTATGGGTCAAGATGAGATCGTTGGTCACGTCAAAGGTGATGGTGCTGTTGCCCTCACCGGCCGGTTTGCTGGCATCAAACCAGTAGCCATGTCCTTGGGTCACAGGCCAGGATTCCCCATAGCTAGCTCCGCCTCCCCAGGCAGAGGCTTCACAGAGATCGATTTCGTTGAAACCTGGCGCCGCTTCGGGGTCATAGGGGAAAAGGCAGCCCCAGACCACTTCCTTTTGGAGCAGGTTGATGTTCTTCTCAACGGTGGTGCTGTACGTTCCATAGCCGAATCCTTGGCGCGTGGACTGAATTTCAGCACCCGACGGGGCAGAGCCGGTGGGGTTGGACAATTTTAAGGTGACATAGTCATTCGCGTCAGGGTTGCTGACGTTGGCCGGATCAAAACTCTGGTTGTATTGCGGAGCCCCACCCCAGAATCGCTTCTGCCAGTTGAATCCTTTCCACGCAAAACTTCCCACCGGACCGGGATCCTCCGCTGCCGACGCCGTGTTTTCAGCGTGGGATGGAACCGCTCCTGCCATCATGCACATGCTCACAGCTACAAAGAGCGCAAGGTATTTTCCCCTCTTGGAGAAAGGGCTCCCAGCGGGTGGAAGTGATTTGTTCCTCGTGTGAAGAAGCGCCAATACCGTCCGTGACATAGCTGAGACCTCCGCTGTTAGGTAACCCCAGTGACCGCTATGGCCCCAGGGTAGGCAAGCCGGCCTATCCCGGATTGCCTGTGAGCCTAGGCATCTGCCCAGTCCCTTCGCCGCATCCCCCCACCCAAAGCATGCGACTCCTTGATTATGGGACACGTCACCCAATTTCGGGGCAAAAAATCGGGGCGGAGTTCTCAAAAGACCAAAATTGCGTCGATGATGCAAGGCGGCGCCATGTGCGTGGACCGCGCTCACGCAGGTTAAAGCACGGCAGGTGCCGCACCCCGTAAGGTGCGGCACCTGCCATTTTAGGAGGGCTTAGTGTGCCCCGACGGTGACGGCGATTTCGTTGGGGACCACGTCCATTTTCTTGGAGGTGGTGATCTTGCCGGTGGTGAGATCCACTGAATGAACGGTGTTGGCCGCCGGTTCAGTCACGTAGGCGGTGTTGCCGTTGACCATGATGGCTGGGTGGGCGTCCTGCCATTCGGTGGGACCTTCCCACGCGCCGATCACGGGGAATTCATTGACGATCTTTCCGTCTTTCGGGTCCAGCACGTGAATGGATCCATCCGTGGAAAGAATGTAGGCGAGGTCCCCGGGGCCCCGGGCAACATCGCGGAACGTGTAGTTGACGGTGTCGGGAAGCTTGACCACGTTGTAGCTGTGCTTCTCGGTATCTATTAGGGCTACGGAGTTGAGGAGGTAGCCTTCGGCGTCGGGATCATTCTTGTAGTCGCCAACAACGATCGGGCTGGTCTCGGAGACAAAAGCGTTCCCCATCCGGCCGTACTTGTCGGGGGCTGTGAACTTCTCGAACTTACCGTGGTGGTACAGCAGCGCACCGTCCTCGCAACCGAAGACCACTGCCTCATCGGCTGCCGTGCCTTCACCGTGAATCCCGGGGCATTCCTTGCTCTCCGCGATAGGGTCCCAGTGATCCTCGTGAGCCTCGAGGGCGACAGCCCCGGAGCGTGAGGACTCGTCACCCAAAGTGGTGAGGAGCGTCCCGTCCTCCAACACAATTGATACGCCGTGGTGGGCCGATTTGGCCGTGTGCGTCCGTGTTTCCGGCAATGCTCCATTGAGGTCGGTGAGATCCTCGGACTTGAAGATGGTGGTGGTGCCCGTGCCATCGTCAAAGAGCACTGTGTTTCCGGCGTGCCGGACCACGTGGCCCGGTGCCGTTGCATCGACCACCAGGTCTGTGAGCTTGGGTTCGGCCATGTCCAGCAGCTGGAAGCCGGCCGTGGTGGTGACGAAGACGTGCCTGCCGTCTCCGGCGGCGCTGAGCCTGGTGAACTCCTCGGAATCGAAGTTCTTGACCACCTCGAGCGTCTTTCCATCGAGGACGCTGATGCCGCCCTCGTAGGACACGGCGACGCGTCCGTTCGCTTCAGTGGTGGAGGCGTCTTGCGCCTCGGCTATGGCTCCGGGTGTGCCGGGACCGGTGGAACAGCCGGTGGCCACAAGGAGTATCCCGGCGATTGCGGCGGTGACTCCCAAACGGGTATTTCTTTGGCGGAGCATGTGATGATTCCTCATTTTCTATTAGGTGCAAGTGCGGTGTATATGCGTGGTCAGGGCGAAAGGCCCTGGACAATTCGTTGGGTGTTGGTGCGCATCATGTCCACGTACGTTGGTGCGTCGCCGTCGGGGCGAGTCAGTGATTCCGTGAATAGTTCACGGACCTCCACCTTGAGGCCGGCCTCACTGGCCAGAACCTGGACGAGGCGGTCGGGTTGGGATGATTCGGCAAAAATGGTGGGCACTCCGGCGCTGCTGATCGCGTCGCTAAGCTGGCGCAGGTCTGCGGCGCTGGGTGCGGCGAGCGTGGTTCCACCCGGAATGACGGCTCCGATGACCCGGAAATCGAACCGTTCTGCGAGGTACCCAAAAACGTGGTGGTTGGTGACCAAGGCCCGGCGCTCAGCCGGGAGTGCCGCGAAGGCCGTTGTCATCTCGGCATCGAGTTCCGCCAACTGTGCCCGGTAGGCGGCCGCGCTGGCAGCCAACTTCCCGGCGTCGACCCCGTGGATCTTGCCGGCTGCGGCCTCGATGGCGTTCACGACGCTGAGCATGGCGGCCGGATCGGTCCAGAAATGGGGATCCGGTGCACCTTCCGCGTCCCCGGAACTGTAGGGCACGACGTCGATCACCTCACCGGCGATCAGCGTGGGGGCGCCAGCCGCAGAGGCCCTGTCGAGATGCTGCTGCAACCCTTCCTCCAAGCCCAGACCATTGGAGACCAGCAGATCCGCGTTGCCCATGAGGGCGGCCTGCTGGGCGGAAATTTCAAAGGAGTGCGGGTCAGCCTCGGGCTGCATGAGCGTTGTCACGGTTGCCTGGTCGCCAAGGACCTGACGCGTCACGTCCCCCAAAATGTTGGTGGTGACCACAATCTGCGGTCCCTGTGGCGGCGCCGCTTGCGAGCACCCCGACACGATCATCGCCATCACCGCGGTGATGGCTAGGAGCGCGGCGCGCCTCATCGGCCGGTCTCCACGAGATGCACAGGCTGCGTGGGCAGGGTCAGTGTCCGGGCAATGCGGGCGCCGTCGGAGTAGGCAATCTCAAACACCACGCCCTCTGCCGGTGCGCTGACGTAGGCGCGCTCGCCGTCAATGGTGAGCTCAACCTTCTCCGTCAGTTCCGGGTTGGCCAGGGTTTTGGGCATCAGCGGCTTCGTTGTTGCTATGCGCTCCTTGGTGCTTTCGTCATACACCTGGACTGTGCCGTCGGCGCCGACGACGACGACGTGCCCGGCGTCGTCGTCCACCGCGGCAGCGGCGAGCACGGGGGTAGCGGTAGGCAGCCAGTCCCACGCCCGCTCCCGGGTGTTGAGCAGCCACACCCCGGCATCCTTCCCGATGCCGGCAACGGTGGGGCGGCCTTTGCGTGCGTCGAATGCCGTTGCCGGTGCGGCCGCTCCTGCTGGGTAAGGAACATGTTCCAGAACCGGCGTCGGGCCATTGCTGGCGGCGATCACCGCACCGTCGGCGCACCCGATGACGAGGCCCACCCGGGTGGTGATGGTGCCCGCAGCAGCCGGGCACTGCGCCGTCGTCAATTCCTTGCCGCTGGCGTCAACTGCGCGTAGGCGCGTGACCGTACCGTTTGTGTCAGCTTTGGTGACGACAGCGCCGTCGCCCAGCGGGGCAATGAGGCCCGCATGCGGTGCAACTTCCAAGCGGAGCGTCTCGGAAATAGTTCCGGCCGAAAGTGCCGAGTTATCAACAAGGACGGCAGAACCGGAGGACGGAAAGAACATGCCCGTGGTGCCAGCGGTGGAGAGCAAACCCGTGGCGACGGTCGCCGTGCCCTTGCCGGGGACTGTGCCGAGCGCGGCGGGTTCGGCCCGGTAGTAGTGGAAGTGGTCCACGTGATCCCAGGTCCACACGCCGCTGTCAATGATGTCCACGCCGTCGGTGTTGGCCGCGAAAACATAGCGCCCATCACTGGTGACATTGACCGGCGGCTGCACAGATTCAAGCTGGGACTCGGTGCCGTTCAAAAGATCCAGCATGGACGCTTTACCGGCGGCGTCGATGGCCACCAGATGAAGCTGGGGCTCAGCAACTTGGGCCACTCCTGCGATCGCGCCGTGGCCAGGCTTGGCCGTTTCACTCGCAGTCGGTTGCGAGGCGGGCGCACCGCCGCATCCCGTGAGGCTGAGCACAAATAGGGCGGCTAGTACCGCCTGAGGTGTTCGGATATTCATGACTACTTTCCAGACAGTGACGCGGAAACGGGGAGGGGAGTGGGTTCTTCTGTGGTGGTTTTTGGTGCCGTGCGGAGCCGCCTGGTGGTGAGGCTTGCTGTCATATTCGAGAGTGCCGCCAACGCGATGGCGGCCGCGGCAATGGAAGCGCCAGCGGCCGTACCGCCGTACCAGGAACACAGCAGGCCCACGCCCACGGCGAGCATGCCGAACGCGGCAGCGACCACCATGCGGGTAGGGATGCTGGAGGTCCACGGGGTGGCTGCCACGGCTGGCGCCAGCAGTAAGCCAACCACCAACAGGGACCCGACAGCCTGGTAAGAGGAAACGACGGCAAGAGTCACCAAGCCCACCAAAGCCAGCTGGGCGATGTGGGGACGGAGACCCAAAGTTTGAGCAATGCGGGTATCGAATGCCGCGGCGACGAAGCTGCGGTGCAGCGCTGTGGCAACCACAATCGTGACGATCGCGGCGCCCAGCAGGCCAATCAGGTCCCCTGTGTTCATGGCGAGGATGTCCCCGAACAGCATGGACGTTGCGTCGGTGGCAAAAGATCGCGAGTGAGAGACGATGATGACCCCGAGGGACAGCATCGCAACAAACAGCAGGCCAATGCTCGTGTCATAGGACAGGCGGCCACGCTTCTGTAACGCGCTGATCAGTGCGCTCATGACAATGGCACTTACCGCACCACCCACGACGGCTGGCGCCCCGGCAATCGTTGCCAGCGCAACACCAGGGAGCATGCCGTGGCCGATCGCTTCGCCAAGAAATGCCATGCCACGGACAACAACCCAGGTCCCCACCACCCCGCAGATGATCGCAACCAAGGCGCCGCCGAGCAGCGCACGCAGAAAGAAGTCTGCTGAGAAGGGTTCTATGAGCCAATGCATATGACCACCCTAGATGCTAATGATAATGATTATCAAATAGGGTTAGACTGGGGTGTGATTTCTTCTGACTATGCCCTGCGCGGGCGAGACCTGTCCTTCAGCTTCGGTGGCATTCCCGTTCTTGCGAATGTCAATGTAGATCTTCAGTGGGGCACGGTGACAGCCATCGCCGGGCCCAATGGTGCCGGTAAATCGACCCTGATCGAAATTCTTGCGGGCGTTCGCCAGCCGCTGGCGGGTGTGGTGGAACGAGCTGATGAGGTGGCGCTGGTGGTTCAGCGCGTGACAACTCCGGACGCATTGCCGCTGACCGTCAGGGAGGTGGTTGCGATGGGAACCTGGGGCGTTTCGCCGCGAGGTTCAGGGAAAATCGACGCCAAGGAGCGAAGGGCTCGGGTTGCAGAAGCGCTGGATCGCGTCCAGCTCGCTGACCTAGCTGTCGCGCCCTTTAATGGCCTTTCGGGCGGTCAGCGCCAGCGTGCCTTGCTTGCCCAGGGGATTGCCCGAAAGGCGCGCATCTTCCTCCTCGACGAACCCGCGGCGGGGCTCGATGCTGAGAGCCGGAAACGCACTCGCATCATGCTCGCCGAGGAAGCCTGCCGCGGTGCTGCGGTGGCCTGCGTGAGTCATGACGAGGAATCGATCGCCGCCGCCGACTCCGTGATGCGGTTGGTGGCCGGCCGGCGCCTTTGAACCGTTGCCGCAAAGTCAGCCATTGGCAGCGTGGGACCGGGCGTGCACGGGGGAGTGGGCGCCCGTCATTGACCGTTGACGATTTCCTCGGCGTGCACGTTGATCCAGTCCAATAACGGGATGAGGAGCGCAACAAGGTCGCTGCCGCGACTGGTCAGGCTGTAGTCGACCCTGGGTGGAATGACTGGCTGGGCGTCTCGATGGACAAATCCATCGCCTTCGAGCGTTTTGAGGGTTTGGGCGAGCATCTTCTCGCTGATGCCCTCCGTTCGACGGCGTAATTCGCTCCAGCGCTGCGGGCCCTGGGCCAAGGCCACGAGGATGAGCACACCCCACTTGCTGGAGACGTGATCGAGCACCGTCCTGCTGGGACACGCGGCCGGAAAGATGCCGCCGAGGAGAGGGGCGAGCGGTTGAGCTGGGATAGTACTTACCTTCATGTATGTACCTTACCTTTAAGTGCGTACTCTCCTTTCGGAAGAAATGCCGCACACGTGATGTTGGCACAGATGAAAGACCTCCTCCAACGAACGGATTCCCTCATGACCATCGTCATCACCGGCGCAACCGGCCAGCTTGGCCGCCTCGTCGTCGAAGCACTCCTAGACCAGAACGTTCCTGCCGGAGAACTCGTGGCCACGGGCCGGGATCTGGCCAAGCTCGCAGACCTTGCGGACCGCGGCGTCCAGGTTCGCCCGATCGACTACAGCGATCCCGCATCCCTGCGCGAGGCGTTTAACGGCGCCGAAAAGGTACTGCTGGTCTCCGGCAGCGAAGTGGGCCAGCGGCTCCCGCAGCACCTCAATGTCATCGCCGCCGCCAAGGAAGCCGGCGTCGGCCTGATTGCCTACACCAGCATCGCCAACGCTGACACGACAGGCATGGCCCTGGCCGCCGAACACCAGGCCACGGAAGTTGCCCTGCGCGAGTCCGGTCTGCCGTTCGTCCTGCTGCGCAACGGCTGGTACCTGGAGAACTACACCGAGCAACTTGGCAACTTCCTCCAGCACGGGGCCGTGCTCGGCAGTGCCGGTGAAGGCCGGGTCAGCGCCGCCAGCCGGGCAGACTATGCCCACGCGGCGGCAGCCGTTCTGCTCGGGGACGACCAGGCAGGGAAGGTTTACGAGCTCGGTGGCGATAATGCATTCACACTTGCTGAACTCGCCGAGTCGGTCAGTGCGGCCACCGGGCAACAGGTGGCCTACCAACACCTACCGGCAGAGGATTACACGCAGGTTTTGGTCGGTGCAGGAGTTCCCGAACAATTTGCGCAGATCCTGGCCGACAGCGACCTGGGCATCGCCCGTGGCGATTTGCTCGTCACCGGCGGTGAGCTGCAGGCCCTGATCGGGCGCCCCTCAACATCGCTATCCTTCGCCGTGCAGGCAGCGTCCGACGCATACTCAGCAGCAAACGCCTAAGACGGAAAAGTACTGGCCTGTTTCGGGGACGAAACAGGCCAGTACAACGGTTCCCACGTATCAGTCCAGGGACATCGGCCCGATCTCGGCCAGCAGCTCGCCCGGGCCGGGATTGTCCGGTGCCGAGGTGCCGCCCAGGTGCTTCACGACGCCCCACACAGCGTTCAGGGCCGTGGTGACGGCACCGTCGGCCCATCCGGCCGTCCAGGAGACGTCGTCGCCGGCAAGGAAGATGCCGCGCTGACTTTCGGGCAGCTCAGCCTGGTCAAAGTGCGTGAACAGCCGCTGCTGGTAGCGGTAGTGGCCTGGCAGATTGGCCTTGAACGCTCCCATGAAGTTCGGGTCTGCCTCCCATGAGACCGTGATGGGCGCGCCCACAATGTGTGAGGCGATGTCCACGTTCGGGTAGATCTGGGCCAGCGAGTGCAGCATCAGCTCCACCCGCTCCTCGGCGGACAGCGAGAGCCACTTCAGAGCGTCGTCGTTCCAGGTGTAGGAAAGCAGGATGACGGCGGGCGCATCGGGGCCGTTATCCAGCAGGTAGGTGGCCCGGTTGAGCCTGTCGGTCAGCGTCATGGACATGACCTCGCGGCCGGTTTCCGGGTCGATGTCCTTCCAGAACGGCCTGTCCACCATGACAAACGTCTTGGAAGACTGCATGTAGTGTGACCGTTCAATGGCCGTCCACATGGGCGCGGCAAACAGCGATTCCTCCGTGTTGATGCGGGTGGAGAGCAGCCAAGACTGGCAGGTGCTGATGACAACCGGGAAGCGGTGCGTCTTGCCCCAGCGCTCTGTGACCTCCAGCGAACCGTCCTCGGCGCGGGCAATCTTGGCCACACCGCCCCGCGGGGACCCCGTATGAAGGGACTTTAATGAAGTTCCTTCGGGCCAGTGCTCCATGCCCGACGGCGCATCTTCCCATAGTGCCTCGGGGAGCCTTTGCGCTCCGCCGGCGATGCTGCGGTGGCCGTCGTCGGCGTCGGTGTAGACCACGCGGAGGATTTCCAGGATCGAGTTGGGGAAGTCGGTGTCCCAGCCGCCGGTGCCAAAGCCCACCTGACCAAAAGCCTCACGGTGGCCGAATCCGGCTTCCTTGAAGGCCTCGCTGGCGGCGATAAATCCGTAAAAGGTTTGCTCGTCCAAGGCCGGAACCAAAACGTTCCACAGTTCCTTGATCCTTTTCGTGTCCCGCGCCCGGATGGCTTCTTGCATCTGGGCGAACTGGGCGCCGTCGTTGACGGATGCGCGCCAGGCCCGGGCCACCTCGTGGAAGAACTCCGGGAGGTCCGCCTCGGTGACGGCATAGTGGGATTCGCCAGTCAGTTCAATGACTGTGCTGGATGTTGCTCCGGAGAGCGGGTTGGGGAACTCGTCGGTGCCAAGTCCCATCTGGTCCACGTAGTGGTAGAAGGCGCGACCGGAGACCGGGAAACGCATGCCGCCCAGATCCGCCGTCACATCCGGCGCCCCCGGGAAACTGGCTGTGCGCAGCCGGCCACCGATTTGTTCCGGTTCAAAGAGGACCGGCTTGAGTCCCATTTTCATGAGTTCATAGGCAGCAACAAGGCCGGAGAGACCCGCGCCCACGACTGCCACTTCGGTGCCATAAGCAGCCTGCGGGACACTGCCGAGACCGGCCGGATGGGCCAGGTAGTGGTCATAGCTGAAGGGGAAATCCGGGTTCAGCATGGTGATTGCGTCAGTCATTAGTGCGGTGCCTTCGCGGTGTTGGGGACATCAGTGGGGGCGGTGTTCGTCTCAATGCTGCGGGTGGAGAGCTCCAGATATTCGTCCTCGGTCAGTGCTGCCACCCGGGAGTGGCGGCGGCCGTAGCCAAAGTATGCCAGCAACCCCACCATCATCCACGCGAGGAACACCACCCAGGTGTGTCCACCAAGGTTCGCCATCAGGTAGATGCACATGAGCGCACCCAGGATTGGCGTGACGGGGTAGAACGCCACCTTGTAGCTTCGTTTGAGCTCGGGCCGATTGCGGCGCAGGTAGATCACGGCAATGTTCACCAGAGCAAAAGCGAACAAGGTGCCGATGCTGGTGGCGTCAGCCAGCGCACCGAGCGGGACCAGCCCGGCGGTCACTGCCACTACGATGCCGACAATCAAGGTGCCTGCCACCGGGGTGCCGCGCTTTTTGGAGATCCGACCAAAGATCTTGGGCACCAGTCCATCGCGGGACATGGACATCAAAATGCGCGTCTGGCCGTACAGCACCGTCAAGACAATGCTGGCAATGGCCAGGACGGCGCCCACTGAGAACACCAAGGCCATCCAAGGCTGGTGCGTGACTTCCAGCAGGATCTGCACCAGAGCGGCCTGAGTTCCGTCGAACCAAGTCCACTCGCGGGCCCCTACGGCGGCGATGGCCACGAGGACATACAAGGTGGTCACGATGACCATGGACAGCATGATGGCCCGGGGCAGATCGCGCTGCGGGTTTTTGGCCTCCTCGCCGGCCGTGGAAGCGGCGTCGAACCCTATATAGGAGAAGAACACCCGGGAGGCCGCGGCGGAGACACCGGCGGCACCCATGGGCATGAGCGGGCTCAAGTTACCTATGGTGAATGCGCTGAAAGCAATGGCGCAGAAGAACAGCAGGATCGCGATCTTGACGATCACAATGGCCGTGTTGACCCAGGCACTTTCCTTGGCACCGCGAATCAGCAAAACCATGGACAGCAACACAATGGCCATGGCCGGCAGGTTCAGTAAGCCACCGGCTCCGGGCGGCTGCGAAATGGAGTCCGGCAGCGCCCAGCCAAAAGCGGCCAAGGATTCGTTGATGTATTGGCCGGCCCCAACGGACACGGCGGCCACCGAGACCGCGTATTCGAGCACAAGGCACCAGCCACAAATCCAGGCCATCCCCTCACCCAGGGTGACGTAGGTGTAGGAGTAGCTGGATCCTGCCGCTGGCACCATGCCAGCCATTTCCGCGTACGACACGGCGGAGAGCAGTGCGGCGATGCCAGCAATCAGGAAGGCGATGAAGACTGCGGGGCCGGCCAGAGGTACGGAATCGCCAAGGATCACCAAAATGCCTGTGCCCAACGTTGCGCCCACACTGATCATGGTCAATTGGAAGACACCAAAGCTACGGACCAATTTCCGGCCGCCGGAGCCAGCCTCGGCTTCATGGAGCATCTGCCCCAGGGGCTTGCGGCGCAGCAGTTGCCGCCCCAGGCCAACAGCTGGCCTGCTTTCGTGCGGACCCCCGGCGGTTGCAGTCGACGCTGACTGCGGGCTGAGCTGATCACGTAGTGACATTCTCTAAATCCCATTCTGTGTGGTCCTGCAAGTGCAGGTAGTGCTGTGCAAGTTCCTCAACACTATTCCTGTGACGCGCATCTCATGGAAGTGCAAAACGTCCTGTATCTTATTCTAATGAGACAAAATGCACTGATCGAGACCGAGGCGCCAGGGCTGACAACCGGCACGGTCAGCGTTGACCTCGATGCCATCGAACACAATGTACGCATCCTGCGCGGCCACACGAGCGCCCCGCATTTCATGGCCGTTGTGAAGGGCAATGCCTACGGCCACGGCCTGCTGGAAACAGCACGCGCCGCCGTGACCGCCGGGGCAGACTGGCTGGGGACCGCACAATTGTCGGAGGCACTGACCTTGCGCCGTGAGGGGATTACGGTCCCCATCTTGGCCTGGCTTTACCTCGCTACCTCCTCCGGTGGCGCCATTACGGACGCCGTTCAGCATGACATTGACGTCTCGCTGGGCAGCGTGGCCCAGCTGGAAATCGTGGCCGGGACCGCGCAGGCGTTGGGCCGGACGGCATTCATCCATCTGGAACTCGATAGCGGCCTGAGCCGAGGCGGTGCCCGGCGCGAAGACTGGTCTGCCCTCGTGGCAGCGGCACGCGCCGCGGAGCTCACCGGCGCAGTGTCCGTCCGTGGCGTGTGGACACATCTCGCCTGGGCCGATGTCCCTGCCCACCCGGCCAATACGGCCGCCGTTGCCGACTTTGAGGATGCGGTCCAGGAGGCGCACAGTGCCGGGCTGACGCCAACCTTGCGGCACGTTTCCAGTTCGGCGAACATCCTGGCCCGGCCGGAATTCCACTTTGACATGGTGCGGGCAGGCCTGGCCATGTACGGGCTGTCACCGGCCGATCATCTTGATCCAGCCGACTTTGGCCTGCGCCCGGCCCTGTCCGTTTCGGCCCCCGTGGTGTTGGTCAAGCATGTCCCGCCGGGCACGGGCGTCAGCTACGAACACCGGGCCATCACCCATGAATCACGCTATCTGGGACTTATCCCGCTCGGTTACGCCGACGGCATCCCCAAGGGCATCTCCGGCAGCAGCATCGTCATGGTGGGCGGAGTCAAAGTTCCCGTGATTGGCAAGGTGTGCATGGATCAGTTCATGGTGGATTTGGGGCATGAGACCGGCGTCAGGGTGGGGGATACAGCCCTCTTGTTTGGCGACCCGCAGATGGGGGCGGCGAGTGCGGATGACTGGGGCTCGGCCATCAACAGCCACGGCGATGAGATCATCAATCGCATCGCTCCCCGGTTGCAGCGGGTGTACACCCATGGCCGCTAAATCCCAGGGTGGCCGCGTTCGGGCGCTGCCACTTTCCGATGAAGACGTCGAATCCCGGTTCCGCTCCGTCACCCTGGCCCAGTTCTTGGACGAGCTCCCTGAAGAACTGACCATTTTGCATGACGCCGATCTGGAGGCGCGCCTGCGCTGGGTTGAACCGAGCGAGCTGGCCGATCCCACGCCGTACCTGATGGATGGCGAGTTTGTCCTGACCGCAGGCCTTCCGCTGCTGGGCGAGGGTGGGACGGCGGATGCCATTGAGGCGTATGTTGAGCGACTGGCCGCGGCCAAGGTCTGCGCCCTGGGGTTTGGCCTGACGCCGTATCACGATGAGGTGCCGCCCGCCCTAGCTGCGGCGTGCCGGCGCCACGGGCTGACGCTGGTGGAGGTGCCACCTACCGTGCCATTTGCCGCCATTGGGCTGCAGTTTGCGCAGCTGTTGGAGTCTGATTCGGCCAAGGTTTTCCGCCAGCTCGCGGAAACCAACCGGATGCTCATGCGCTCGGTGCTCTCGCCGCGGCCGGATCAGGAGGCGCTGGCTACGCTGGTGCAGCGCGTGCCGTGCTGGGCGGTCCTGGTCGGGGCCGATGGGAAGGTCCGGGCCCGCGCCGGAAGTAACCCGGCCGACGTCGTAACCCTTGGCCCGCTGCTGCAGCGGATCTTCTCCGGCTCGGGGCCGCGGGTGGAGCTCGACAGCTATCCGTTGCCCGGTTCGGATTTTGTGGTGGGGCACCCCTTGCGCAGTGTCCGGGACGTGAATCTAGGTGCCTTGGTGATTGGCTCTGTGGAACGGCTGTCACCGGCCCACAACAATATTGTCTCCTCCGCTGTTGGCCTCTTGGAGTTGCTTTCTCGGCAACGCACGAGTGGTTCGCTCGCGCCAAGCCAGCTGGCCACGGCTTTGTTGTTGCACCCCGAGACCCTCTCCACCGGAACGGCCCGGCAGGTCGCGGCGGCGAAAGACCTGCTGGCCCAAAGCCTGGGCTCAACACGGTCCGCGCCCATGCGGGTCGTCCAGGGCGTCAATGTCGATGCTCCGCAGTGGCGCAGCTCGGACAGCCCCGTCCGCGAGCTGCTGCAATGGCGGCGCATCCTTGACACCAAGATGGTGGAAATTACCGAGTACGGCTTTGCCGCCGTGACCCGGCTGAAAGTGGACGACGCCGCGGTGGCGGAGGTCGAGCGCCTTGGCTGGCGGCTGGTTATCGGTGACCCCGTGGAACTCAACGACCTTCCGGCGGCCTATCAGCGAGTGGGTTCCCTGCGGTCCCGGGCCCGGGCCACGGCCGAAACGCTGCGGGTCGACTCCGTGACTTGGTCCGTCACCGGCCTGCTGGGCCGGGAAGCCGGGACCATGCTGGCCGAGCAGGTACTGGGGCCGTTACTGGAGCCCGAACGTCAGGATGCCTTGTTGGCGGTGCTGCGCGGCTGGCTAAGCCAGAACGGCAACTGGGATGCCACGGCAAAAGCCCTTGGACTGCACCGCAACAGTGTCCGGCGCCAGATCGGTGTCGTGGCCGAGCTGCTTGACCGTGACCTCAACGATGCCCAGACCCGCGCGGACCTCTGGATCGCGTTGCAGTACGCCCCACCCGCTCCCTAACCTCATCCCTTGCCGCTCCCGCGCCTCGCAAGCTCGACGTGGGGCCCTCGCGGCATGGGGCCCTGCCAATGACCCTGCGGGCGTGGGCCCACCCACCCGCTACCTAACCTCGTCCCTCGGCCAGGGAACTCTGCGGGCGTGGGCCCACCCACCTGCACCCTAACCTCGTCCCTCGGACCACTTTGCGTAGAGATCCGGGCGGCGCTCGGCCAGGTACGGCACCGCCTCGCGGTTGGCGCGGATGGCGTCGGCATCGAGCTGTGCGTAGAGAACTGTGGCGTCGGGCCCGGCGGACGCGAGAAATCCGCCGTTGGACCCGACGATGACGCTCCCGCCGCCAAAGGACACATTCGATTCCACACCGCAGTGGTTGGCATAGGCAACCACAACATGGTTTTCCACGGCCCGGGCGCGCACCAAGACCTGTGGGACCTCATCAAATCCATGCGCCAGTGCCGTGGGAACCAGCACCACATCGGCTCCCCGCACCGCTGCGGCGCGGACCATCTCGGGGAATTCGACGTCGTAACAAATGACGATCCCGACGTTGAGGCCCAAGAAACTGACGACGCCGGGAGCCTCCGTTGCGCCGCTGAAGGCCTGCCGCTCCGCGTCACCAAAGAGGTGGACCTTGCCGTAGTTCAGCAGCTCGGTGCCGGACGCATCGACGAAGGTGGCGCTGATGTTCAGCTGGTGGCCATCGATCCGGGGCAGGCTGTAGACCAGCGCAATGCCATGCTTGCGGGCCATCTCGGCCAGGTCCTGGCGCAGGTGGGGGAGTTGGCCGCGGTCAAATTCGGCGTGAATGCGTTCTGGATCGTAGCCGGGCACAAACAACTCGGGCGTCAGCAGGACATCCGCGCCGGCGCTGGCCGCGTCCCGAGCCGCCGCGTCAATGACGGCCAAGTTCGTCTCCACATCCAGCGGTACGGCATTAGCCTGCAACAGTGCCAACAACATCTTCGTTCCTCGCTCATCACTCATCCCCATAGGGCTGTCCTTGACTATCACAGTAGCCGTGCGGTCGCCCGGAGTTTGAGCGTTAAGTCACCACGGATGGGAGATCTTGGGACGATTCGTCCTTTGCCTAGCGGTGCACAGGCCTAGTGGTGCATCGCGCCGTCGTGCTGCATCGGCTCGGTGGTGGCCTCGCCGTCGGTGAGAACATACTGCGCCATCATGCCTTGATCCTCATGCCAGAGCATGTGGCAGTGGTACATATACGGGGTCGCGGGATCGGCGTAGCTGCTGAACGGGACCGTCAGCTCGGCGGTGCCACCCGGTGCGATGAAAATGGTGTCCTTCCAGCCTTGATTTCGAGGCGCAGGACTGCCGCCATTTTCCGCGGTCACGATGAATTGCGTCCCATGAATGTGGAAATTGTGGGCCCGCTTGGAGACGTTCTCGAGCGTCCACGTCTCGGTGGAGCTGGCCGCAATTACGGTATCGATGCGGTCCATGTCCATGGCCTTGCCGTTGATGGTTGTGTCCTCGAGCGTGAAATGACGTTCGACGCCGGACGCTCGCCCCGGATGGTTGGCCGACGGTAGCGCCGTGGGCAGTTCGGTCGGCAGTTCGCCGGAGGTGGCGGCGCCCGTGATCCGTAGAATTCCAAAAGTGTCCTCGGCGCCGGAGCTCATGTCATCGCCCTTGCCCATGCCAAGATCATGGGGAACCGAGCGCAGGACCAGCTCGGCATCCGGCGGCACGGTGACCACGATTTCGGCGCGTTCGGCGGGGGAGAGCAGCAGGCTGCCCAGCGGTGCCGGTGCGGGAAGCAGCCCGCCATCGGTGCCAACAAGATGGAACTCGTCCCCGGAGGAGAGCTCAAGGTTGTAGCAGCGCGCGGCCGAGGCGTTCAAAACCCGCAAACGCAGCTGGCGAGTTGTCGCGGTAAAGTGCGGTTCGTGGGTGCCGTTGACGATCACGGTGTTGCCGATCCGCCCGATGGGTGCGGTGGTGGGTGTCCCCGGGTGTTGGCCACCGGACTGCACGGTGACGTCCTGAATGATCAGCGGGATATCGTCCACACCATAGTCCGACGGCAGGCCGGAAGGCGTCGCCTCATCAATCAAGAACATGCCGGCCATGCCGCTGCCCACCTGTAATTCGGTCTGCCCATGCGGATGCGGGTGGTACCAAAGGGTTGCCGCGTTTTGCGCAATAGTCCACGACGGCGTCCACGTGGTGCCCGGGGCAATGGCCTGATGCGCGGTTCCGTCCTGGCTGGCGGGCAACAGCATGCCGTGCCAATGGGCCGTTGTCGCAACCGGGAGGTTGTTCGTGACGTGCACGCGAACCTTGTCCCCGCGAACAGCCCGAAGCGTCGGCCCAAGGTGTGCGCCGTTGAAGCCCATCGTTGCAAACGAGACACCAGGCACCAGCTCGGTTTCACCAGCCTGGGCGGTCAAGCGGAAGACGCGTTCGCCGTCGAGCATTTCCGGCTCCAGCAGCGGTGGGATCCGCAGCGGGGTGGCAAATGTGGAACCGGCGTTATTCGGCTTCGCCGCCGTGGCCCAGTACCCGATCCCGCCAACGGCACCTAGCGCACCCAAGCCAATCAGGAAGGTGCGGCGGTTGATCGGCAGCTGCGGCGGACCGCCGGTGGTTGAGGCCGGACGCTTGGGTGAGTTGCTGCTCATAGGCGAGCTTTCGTTGTTCGGCTGATGTGGGATCGGGCGTGCACGATGGCGGGTTCCAGCTCGGCGAACAGGTGATTGGGGTGACGGAGCGAGCTGATCACGTCCAAGCGTTCCAAAAGCTGCAGATGTTCATCCCGAATGCCCTTGATGAGTACCGTGACGCCGCGTCGTTCCAGAGCCGTCACGAGTTCGGTGAGGGTGTGTGCGCCGGTGGCGTCGATGAGTTGAAGTTGAGACAGGCGCAGAATGACAACCTCGATTCCATTATGGTCGCTGATGCGTTCAAGCAGGCGTTCGGCGGCTCCGAAGAACAACGAGCCGTCGATCCGGAACAGGGCAATCCGTTCATCGCCCGCCGCGGCGACGCCGTCAAGCTCTTCGCGGTGCACGCCGCTGGACCTGCTCAGTGCCCGGAGGGCGAAGAATGCGGCGACAGCGATGCCGATCCCGACAGCGAAGATGAGATCGAAACTCACGGTGATAATCGCGGTGACAACAAGAACCACGGCATCTGAGCGGGTCGATCGCAACACTTGTTTGATGATGCTCGGGGAGATCATTCTGGCAGCCGTGACCATGAGAACCCCGGAGAGTGCAGCCAGCGGGATCACGGAAACCACATTGGTTGCCACATAGACGACGGCGAGAAGCGCCAAGGAATGCACGATGGCGGAGAGCCGGGTTCGCCCGCCCGACCGGACGTTGACGGCAGTCCGGGCAATGGCACCCGTTGCGGGCATGCCACCAAAGAACCCCGAGGCGATTGATGCAAGGCCTTGGCCTACCAGCTCACGGTCAGCGTTATAGGGGCCGGTATCCGCCATGGATGCGGCGACCCTGGCCGAGAGTAATGATTCAATCGCGGCCAAGGCGGCCACGGCGAAGGCCGGCCCCATGAGGGCCAGTAGGGTATCTGTCGTGATCGCCGGAAGCGCTGGCAACGAGAGGGATTGCGGCAGTTCCCCGATCGTGGCCAGGGGTAGCTGCAGCAGGGACGCTCCAAGAGTGACCACCACGATCGCCATGAAAGAAGCCGGAAGGCGGCCGCTGATACGGGTCAAAAGCACCATGATGGCGGCCACAACAACGACGGCGCCAACAGGCAATAACGCTGACGGCCAGTCTGCGTCCCGAACAGATTCGACGGCGGCCACCGCTGCGTTGGTGCTGTGGCCGGCCCCGCTCACTCCGACCGCGGCCGGAAGTTGCTGGAGGAAAATGATGACCCCGATGCCGACGGTGAACCCTTCGATTACAGGCCAGGGGATATAACTGACGGTTCGGCCCAGTCGCAGAACTCCGGCAACGAGCACAATAATGCCAGCCAGAATGCTGACAAGCATGACGGCAGCCACGCCGTAGCTGGCAACGATTGGAGCAAGGACCACCACCATGGCGCCGGTCGGGCCCGACACCTGGACATTTGATCCACCGAAAACCGCGGCGATGAGCCCCGCGATGATGGCCGTAATGAGACCGGCTTCGGCGCCCGCCCCGGAGCTTACGCCGAAGGCCAGCGCCAGAGGCAGCGCAACGATGCCGACAGTAATGCCGGCCAGTAAATCGCCGCGCCAACTTCGGCGAAGCTCGAGGTAGTCCTGCTTCTGTGGAAGCAATGACCGCAGGGAGCGAGAGGAAGTACTCATCGGGCCGGGGTAATTTCAGGCAGGGACAATGCGGACACCTGGTGCCGCTGCGAATCCTGGAGCAGTTCGCCAAGGAGCGTCCGGGCCACCTGTAATAGGTCCGCGACCTGAGGGAAAGCCAGCCGGTAGTAGACCACACTCGCGCGCCGCTCCGAAACCACCAGGCCGTAACGGCGCAGCACAGCAAGATGAGCGGAGAGATGTGAGGCCTCAAGGTCGGTCTCGGCTAGCAGGGCAGAAACCGGTGTCTCCGGGACACCGGCAAGAATTTCCAGAACCCGGATGCGATAAGGATGGGCGAGTCCCTTGAACAGATTCGCCTTGATCTCATACAGGGGCCGTTCGTCAGCGCCGAATGCCATAGCTCTCCCTATTGTCGTCTCGGTCAACGTACAAAATGATGACTTGATGAATTCATCATATCATTGTTGGCTTTGAGTTTCCTGCCGCGTGCCTTGCGCCAGGCACGTCAAGGGCCCACCCGCATGCTGCGGATGGGCCCTTTCGGAGCTGGCGGTGAGGAACTACTTGACCCGCACCACCTCACCCAGGAGACGGCCCGACGTCGCGCTTGTTCCGGTGACGCTCCACGAGGTATCCGGAACGAAGTAGCCACGCGCAATATCGGCGTCCGTGACGGTGTGCAGGGGTGTGCTGCACACGTAGGACGCCCCCGCGCCGAGGCTCAAGTAGCGGCAGTTTCCTGTGCCCGGCGGCAGGAATGGGGCAAAGTTTCCGGCCGTCGGCGTCACCGTGACGGTTCCCGCCGTCGTATTTTTGACGGTGAACTTGTAGCTAACTTTTTCACCGGCCGCATACGGGGAGCTCGCAAGGTTACGTGAGGTATCCGTCCGTGCGCCGGTAACATTGACGCCTGCGATGGTGGCGTTGGGAGTTTGAGTCTCGCTCACGAGGGGAACGGGACGCCCCAGAACGTTTCCGCTCCCAGCCGCTGCGCCGGTGATTGCCCAGCTGGTGTCCGGCACAAAATAGCCCTGGGTCAGTTCCTCGGCCGTGATGGTGTGCGCGGGAGTGCTGCAGTTGTAGGAGCCGCCAGCGGTCAGGGTTCCATAGCGGCAGTTGCCTGTGCCCGGTGACACGAAGGGTGCGAAGTTGCCTGCCGTCGGGGTTACCGTAACGGTGCCCGCATTGCCGTTGGTGACCGTGAAGCTGTAGGGAACCTGTTCGCCTGCGGTGTACGGGTTGGTGCCGAGATCGCGGGAAGTGTTGGTGGGCAGGCCTGAGATGGTCACGCCAGCAATGGTGGTGGGCCAGGCGGGAACGGGCGGAACGCAACTGTTTAGCCAGTCGTCGCTGAACTTGGAGAAGGTGATGCCGTTGACGTAGTTGGACTCGTACAGCACCCCGATCTGACCCGGTTCCAGACGAGTCACGGTGGAGTAGCCCGAGGATCCGGGGCGAATGACACGCGGAACGCCCCACGTCACGCCGTCGTCGCAGGAAACTCGGGCCGAGACGTTTTGGCGCACATTGGCGTCGTTGGCGTTGGTGAAGAGGAGCTTTTTGGCGTCGTCTGATCCAGCCAGAGCGTCCGGGAAGAGGCGGGTGATGGCGGCGTTGTTGGCCGGATCCGCGAGGTTGGTGTCCAGGGTAACAGGACCGTAGCTGTGTCCGCCGTCGGAGGAGATGGCGACCTTGCGGGCGTTATCCGCCGCGTTATTGGAGCGGGAGTTGAGCATGACCCGGCCATCGGAGAGCTCCACGGTCTTGTTCTCATCCATTTTGCTGCCAACGTTCTCGCCCTTGACCCACGTTGCGCCGTGATCATCGGAGTACACGCTGTAGGCCTGGATCGCGTTGCTGCCATTGCTCTGGCGGATGTCTCCCGCGAACTGCTGGATCAGGCGTCCTGCGTAGGCGCCGTACTTGAGCTGGATGCCTTCGCCGGAGCTGGCGAACATGCCGCGGACGTCTCCGGGCTGCGGGTTGCTTGCGCTGCTTCCGGGCTTGACGACGTTTGTGATGAGGCGGGGGGTACTCCATGTCAGGCCGCCATCGCCCGACTCGGATACTTGGGCGCTGATGATATTGCGGTTGGCATCGTCGTTGCCGAAAGTGCTGGCTACGAATCCGACGTTCTTGGAATAGACAGAAAAGAGAAAGAGCTTGTTGACCGCGGCGTCGTAGATGAAGCTGGGATCGCTGTAGCCATATTTGTTGGCGCCGTTATTGGCGGTGTCTTGGAATCCAGCCAAGATGGTGCGCTGGCTGTCCCACGTGGCGCCCCCATCGGTGCTGCGTCGCATCACGATGGAGTTGGGGTTGGGAGAGTCTGCGGCGTTCGTGGGGCGACCATCCCAGGCGGTCACAACAACGTTATTGCCTAGGTAGCTGAGCGCAGGAATGCGATAGGCCGCAAAGGGGCTGACCACGGCTGGGGCCAGATTCTGCTCCGCGAAAGTTCCCGGCGGATCGGCGGGAGCCGCGGTGGCGGGGGCGGACGCGAGCAGCGCACCCGCAAACATAACTACTGCACCAACAGTGGCTGTTGCCGCACGGCCAAAGTTGCCGATTTTTCCATGGTGGTTCCGATACATCCCAGTCCTCTCGTAGCGACCGGCAGTGCCGGACGCAAGTGATCCGTGCCCGTCGATGGGCACGTGGATTCGGTGCAAACTACATTTCTGGAAGTTCCGCGCCCAATGCAAAAGGTCTCAATATGAGACCTACACCACGTCGGATGTAGAACATCCAACAAACATAGTGATCCTAATCACATGCGTCAAGTGTGTGACTAACCGAACCGTCGTGTGATGGTGCTGGTTTTCCACACGCTGCCCCTCAGAGGGGGTCTAAAGCAGCCGTCAAGGGCGCCGCTTATAGCGACACAGATGTTCTCACAGGCACCATCAGTGCCGTATCGACATTAGCGCCTTGCCAACAGTCACAGCCGTGCCAGTTTGGCCCGGGCAAAGCTGTAGAGTCCGTACGCCATAAGACCACAAGCAATCACGAGCAAAATGGCTTCACCGAAGGGTAGTGCGACAAGGGCTTTTAGAGCACCGTCGAGGCCCGAAGCATCTTTGGGGTCCACCTTGACGGCGGCGACGATAAACAGGATGCCAAGCGTCACGATCGCGATGCCCTTGGCGACGTATCCTGCAATCCCGAGTAGGTCCACTGCCTTCCCGGCCCCGCCTGCAGGCACGGAGATATCCTCGTGAAACTTTTTCCGTGCGCCTTTGTAGATGAAGTAGCCACCTATGCCGGCCGTGATGAGTCCGACGGCGATCAGCAGCGCCTGCCCGCCGGGTAGGGAGAGGATGGTTCCGCTGGCCTGTTCAGTGCTCGCGGCCGAGTCTGTTGGATGCCGGAGGGCCAACGCCAGGGCAGTGGCGGCCAGGGCAATAAAGGCGACGGCTTTGCCAAGTGAAACCAAGCTGCGCACCCACCTCTTTTTTGACGAAGAGCCAATGCCAAGGCTGGCTTGCAGAAGAAGCCATAGTGCCAAGGCTGTCAGACCCACCACGGTGACCCACAGAATAATCATCCCGCCGGGCAATTTCACCATCTGGGCGAAGGCGCCGGACTGGTCGGAGTCGCCTCCCTGATGAGTGGCAATTCGAATGGCCAGGTAGCCCATGAGCAAATGCACGAGCCCACTGGCCGCGAATCCGATTCTGGCGATCATGGTCAGGGCGCGACTGTTTCCGGCCCGGCTGGCGGCCCGGCGGGCTTCCCTCCCGGCGTTCATGTTCCGTCGACCTGGGATTGTGAGTGTTTGCTGTGGACTTCTTCCCCGCGGATGCGAACCGTCCGCGCCGTGTCGACGGCCATGATTGCTCCTAATATTGCCATTGATAGTGCAAGGGACGCCGTCGTGTCAGTCGGCCAGTGGTAGCCCAGGTAGAGCCGGCTCGCCATTTGAGCCAGGATCACTAGGGCGGAAATCGTGAAAAGAAGTACCGTAAGAAGCCTATTTTGGCGTCGGCTCGCGATCAGAAAAGCAAGAATCAATAAGAAGTCTGATGTGCCCAGAACATGACCGGACGGGAATGAGAAGGAACTGTCAGAGCCGAAGAGCATGAGATCGACCGGTGGTCGCGGGTGTTTGACGAGGGGTGCCAAGATTTGGGCAAGGAGTAAACCTACGCTCATGCCAGCGGCCAACAGAATTGGTCGCCAAGCGTGCTTGGCCAGCAGCGTCCATCCAACAAGGACGATCAAGACAACGATGGGAAGCGCCGTGGGGCCGAAAGCAACGGCCAAGGCGATCATGACACCAGTCAGCCGTTCGGACCGCAAGGACATGAACCACGTTGAGACCGGCTGATCGAAGCGTTGCAGTCCCGTTTGAGTCAGGACGCCGAAAAGGAGGACGAGGAACAATGCCAGCCCCACCGTCACCAGTACCAGCGACGTACGGTAAAGACCGCGTCTCGTGGCGGCCGCAACAAACCGTTCCTCCACAATGAACTTCTCACGCCAACCCGGCGGCGACTTCCCCTTGCCGGACGGCGGATGCACCGGAGTTTCCTCGCCAGTCATTTGGTGTTCCTTCCCAACCGTTGGCTGTGCACGCAGCTCGCATAGTGCAGCTATTGGGGTGATTCGCTCATTCTGATGGTTAGTGCCAGCGGATCCACGGTGACCCGCAGATGTGTTGCCGTGCCGAGATGGTCGCCGTCGAGCTGAAATTCCTGCGGACGGTCCAATTCAATCTCCGCCGTCTTGCCGGAGAAGCTCTGGGCAGACTTGTTCAGGTTGGATCCCTTGCCAAAGACGCCGGCGATGACAGCGAACCAGCCAAACCGACCCCGTGGTGCAAGGATCAGAAGATCCAAGATGCCGTCGGTGACCAACGCGTCGGGGAAGATCTGGACTCCGCCCATTAATTTCCCGCAATTGCCCACCATCACGCTCCGGACCCTGTGGTGGATCGTTTGCTTTCCGTCGACGGTAATTTTTGCAGTGACGGACTTCCCCCGCAGTTTCCGGAAGCCGGATTCGACATAAGCCAGCCAGCCTACCCGGTCTTTGAGCTCATCGATGGTGTCGCCCATGATTGCGGCATCGTATCCAACACCGGCGGCGACCAGGAACAACTGTTCATGCTCGCCATGGTCAACCACCGCGTTGATGACGTCGATCTTAGACTCGGAGCCGGCCAGGACGTCCTTGCCCGCGTTCAGGGGATCCGTGACGTCCATTCCAAGGTTGCGGGCCAGTAGGTTGCCCGTACCCAGCGGCATTAAGCCCATGGCAGTTTCCGTGCCGGCCATGACTTCAGCGACAGAGCGGACGGTACCGTCGCCGCCTGCGGCAATAACGACGTCGACCCCGGCCTCAAGAGCTTCCCGGGTCTGTCCGGAACCTGGGTCTTCTTCGGTTGTTTCCAGCCACAACGGTTCGGCCCAGCCGGCGTCAGCACACAGCTGCAGGAAACTCGCCTTGAATTTCTCGTCCGGAACTTTCATTGGATTGATGACTACGGCGGCTCGTTTTTCCTGCCGAAAATCCTTCTGCGCCATGGCGTCCCTCGTCACTGAGTGAATGTAGAACAGAACTGAATTCTAACCCCAACAGGAGCCAGGGGATGCGGATCGATGGGCATGCAAAATTTAGAGAATGCCGTGATCGATGAGTTGAGCCGCAATGCCGGCACCGTCCGGCGCAGAAACCCACGGCACCGCCCCATGTTCGGACATGGGGGAGTCCTCATGAGCGCGGCCACCTGCCAGCAGGGCCTCGCCGGTGGAGAGCTGGCGAATCGCGACGGCGGCCGTCTGTGCGGCATGCGTTCGGGCAAATTCGGCATAGATCTCCGGGTCGTGCTGCCCGTCGTCGCCTACAAGGAGCCACCGCGCGCTGGGGAATTCCTCTGCGAGCCGCTCCAAGTTGCTGAGCTTATGCTCGCGGCCACTGCGGAACCAGCGTTGTCTCGTGGGCCCCCAAGCGGTGAGCAGCAGCACGCCGTCGGGATACAAATTCCGGGCAAGGAAACGCGCCAGCGCCGGAGCTACGTTCCACGCGCCGGTAGAGAGATACAGGATCGGTGCACCAGGATGCTTGGCAATGACCCGATCGAGCATGACTGCCATACCGGGGGTTGGTGTCCGTGCCCGCTCGCTGAGGACCAACGTGTTCCACAACGCCAGCAGCGGCCTGGGCAACGCGGTGACCATGACCGTGTCATCGATGTCGCAGACAATGCCGAAGGTGGCCTCCGGGTCTATGATCTGCACGCGAGCCTCGGCCGGCGCCGCAGCCGGGCTTCGCAAGATGATCGTGTGCCATCCCGGTGACAATTGGGCGTCCAGGACAACGTCCACGAGCCCACCGCCGTCTGCTTGGACCGAATGGCTGACACCACCGATCTCCACCTCCACCTGGCTGTGCCGTATTGGCACGCTGGTAAAAGACTTCCAGCCGCGCAGCTTGCCGCTCGTGGCGCCGCCGGACTTGCCTGTCAGTACAACCCGGGCCAGCACGCGCACCCACCTGGTATTGCCGTATCCGGGGTAGGCGACGATGGTCGGGACAGCACCCGATGCCGTGGCTATCTGTCCGCGAAGGGCGTGGACGGCATCGGCAGCGTGCATGACGGCTCCGAGCAGCGCCCCCGCTGGCGGTTTTGGCAGGGACGCCGCTTGCCCGTCGGTAGTGCCGAGCTTGGGTTTGCGCGAAGACATGACCATGGTTTCACTGTCCCATACGACTGGGTACTCGCGCGAGCGCTGGATAGCGAGCAATGTACGGTGCGCCCGGATTGCGAGATTGCGGGCTCTCATTGTTGAGGAGAATTCACCCGATATTCAACAACTCCACAAGGCTCACCCCGGACGGATCGTCGTTCGCGAGACGCGTTAGGGGATTAGCGTCGTCGAACTTCGTTAAATTTATTGAGTCAAACCGCTTGACGGATTCCTGTGATACCAATTACTGTTTTCTCTGTTCGGTTATACGCATAACTCAATGGAGAGGCTCGGAAGACATATGGCACGGAAACAGTCCGCATCGGGACCCACAATGCATGACGTGGCCCGCGAAGCTGGCGTTTCACAGGCCACTGTTTCCCTCGTCCTCAATGACGTGAGCGGATCACGGTTCTCTGACGCAACGAAAGACCGTGTTCAGAAGGCCGTCGAAACCCTCGGATACAGGACCAATGCTCACGCAAAGGTGCTGCGCGAGGGTGTAGCGGGCATGATCGGATTCATCGGCGACACCGTTGCCACGTCTCCGTTCGCCGGAAAAATTATTGAAGGTGCACAGGAGCGAGCCTGGGAATCCGGCCTGCTCTTGATCGCCATCAACACCGGGGGCGACAAGGAACTAGAGCTGGCATCACTGGAGACCATGTTGTCTTACAAGGTTGCCGGCGTGGTTTACGCCTCCATGTATCACCAGAAATTAGATGTGCCCGAGGTTCTTCGTGAGGTACCGACGGTGGTACTGAACTCCGAGGACAAGGCCGGGTATTTCCCCGGTATTGCCCCGGATGAAGTGGCCGGAGGGCTTGAGGCAACGCAGTATCTGTTGGAGGCCGGGCATCGCCGGGTTGCCATGATCAACATTGAGACGCTTGAAAGCCGGCTGCCTGGTGCTGTGGGGCGTTTTGAAGGATATCGCCGAGCCCTGGAGGGTGCCGGGCTGACCCTGGACCCGTCACTGGTCAGATTTGGTGAGGGCAGTGAGAATCACGGATTCAAGTACGCACTTGAACTCATGGCGCTGCCGGAACCGCCAACAGCTATCTTCTGTGCCAATGACAGGACGGCGTGGGGTGCCTATCAGGCAATGGCGCAACTGGGGAAGAAAATTCCTGCGGACGTGTCCATTATTGGATTCGATAACCAGGAAACCCTTGCTCCTCATCTAAGGCCAGGGCTCACCACCTTGAACCTCCCCTTCGAGCAAATGGGTCGGCGTGCTGTTGACCTCATCCTCGAAGGGGTCAAACCTCTTGGGCAACTTGAACTCTTGGGTTGCTCCCTTATCGAACGGAACTCAGTGGAAAAGATCAAGGAGTCCCAATGAGTCAGACACTCAAAAAGCGGCGGGATGCGCGGCCGATTCAGCGACACATCCCGCTTTCTTTGCGCCTCAAGCGAGTGCTTCGAGCATGGCAGTTATACGTATTACTAGCGCCCGCGCTCGTCTACGTTGCCATCTTCAAATACTGGCCCATGTACGGCGTACAGATTGCCTTTCGCAACTACAACCCCATCGACGGGTTCAGCGGCAGTCCCTGGGTGGGGTTGGATAACTTCGTCCGGTTCGTCCAGTCCTACCAATTCGCGCAGGTCATCGGGAACACCCTGTGGATTGCGGTTCTGGGACTCCTGATCGCTTTCCCTGTGCCGATTATCCTGGCCCTGGTGGTCAATCAGCTACAGAGCGAACGGTTCAAGAAGTTCACCCAGACCGTACTGTATTCGCCAGCGTTCATCTCCACCGTCGTGGTGGTTGGCATCATGTTTGTCCTGCTGTCGCCGCGCTCCGGACTGGTCAACAATGTCATCAAGCTGACCGGGGGAGAGCCCATCTTCTTCATGGGTACACCCGAATGGTTCCGCCCCGTCTACGTCATCTCGGATGTCTGGCAGAACGCCGGCTTCTCCATGATCGTGTACCTGGCCGCACTGGCCAGCATTGACCCCTCACTGCACGAGGCCGCCAAGGTCGACGGCGCATCGAAGTTCCAGCGGGTCCGTCACATCGATCTCCCTGGCATCACCCCCGTCATTACCATCTTGTTCATTCTGGCCATCGGAAACCTGCTCAACGTTGGTTTCGAGAAGGCCCTACTTATGCAGACCGACCTGAACCTCTCGGCGTCGGAAATCATTCAAACCTACGTTTATCACGCAGGTCTGCAGCAGGCCCAGTTCAGCTACTCCGCGGCAATTGGGCTCTTCAACTCCGTCCTCAATCTGGCCCTCCTGCTGACGTTCAACACGATAGCTCGCCGGACCCAACAAGCAAGTCTGTGGTGATGTCGCTATGACTGTTGAATCTCAAACCCGAATTAAAAAAGTGGCTCCGGCCAGCACCCCGTCAACGCCCCAGCGACGACGCCCGCGGTTGCGGGACAAGTTTGCCGATCCGGTCTTCAACACGGTGGCCGTCATCGTGCTGTTGCTGGCCATCGCGGCAGTCGTTTATCCCCTGTACTTCGTGGTGATTGCCTCGATCAGCGATCCTAACCAGATCTACGAAGGCAATGTTTGGTTCTTCCCGCAAGGAATTACCTTCGAGGGCTACCAGCGCATTTTCGCGGATGCTCGAATCTGGCAGGGCCTGGGCAACACGTTCCTGTACACGATTGTTGGAACGGTCATTAGCGTCACCACAATTCTTTGCGGTGCCTATGCCCTGTCCCGGAAAGATCTCCCCGGCCGGAAGATCCTGATGCTGATCTTCGTCATCACCATGTTTTTCGACGGCGGTTTGATCACCAAGTACCTTGTGGTGCGTGACCTGGGCATGCTCGACACCATATGGGCAGTTGTTCTGCCCGGTGCCGTGGGTGTCTGGAACTTGATCATTGCCCGATCCTTCTTTGAACAGTCCGTCCCCGAAGAGCTGCGCGAAGCAGCCCAGATCGACGGAGCCAACGATTTCACGTTCTTCCTGAAGATGGTCCTGCCGCTCTCGAAGTCGTTGATCATGCTCATGGTCATGATCCACGTGGTCGCGAACTGGAACTCCTTCTTTGACGCATTGATCTTCCTCAACGATGACTCGAAGTACCCGCTCCAGCTGGTACTGAGAAACATCTTGATCCAATCCGATATCTCCTCCACCGGAACTACCGGTGGCGATGTTGCTTCCTACGCAGCAGCGCAGCGAATCGCCGAACTGACCAAGTACGCCATGATCGTCGTCTCGAGCTTGCCGTTGATGATCGCACTTCCCTTTATGCAAAAACACTTCACCAAGGGTGCCCTCATCGGCGCCGTCAAAAACTAACACCACTACAAGTTGGGACTGAACCAATGATGATTTCACGCCGTAACTTCACCTCTCTCAGCGTTCTTGCTGTTGGCGCGCTGATGCTGAACGCCTGCTCCTCCGACAAGTCAAAAGGCGCCATCCAGGACTCTTCAGCCGATTTCGGCCTGCAGAGCAGCGGCTACCCGGTCGTAACCAAGCCCCTGACGCTGAGCTTCTCCGGTAGCAAATCGGCGCTGGCCCCTGACTACAAGGGCATGGCCCTGGTTCAGGAATGGCAGAAGACCACCAACATCACTGTCGATTGGCAGAACCTGCCGGAAAACGTCTACCAGGAAAAGAAGAACCTGATCCTGGCCAGCGGCGACTTGCCCGACGCTTTCTTCAACACCGGCCTCAGCGACTCCGAAGTTGCCACGTACGGCACCAACGGAACCCTGCTGGCGCTGGAAACCTTGATTGACTCTCACGCGCCGAACTTGAAGAAGATCCTTGACGCCCGCCCCGACATCAAGGCCGCCGTCACCTCTTCCGACGGCCACATCTACACCCTTCCGGCCGTGGAAGAACTGGGACTGGTTCAGTTCCCGCACATGATCGCCATCAACAAGACTTGGCTGGATAAGTTGGGCCTCGCGGTACCGACCACCATCGATGAGTACCATGACGCCTTGTTGGCCTTCAAGAAGGAAGACCCGGCCGGTGGCGGAAAAACCATTCCCCTCAGCTACGAACCCGGTACCTTCTGTGGTGACATTGTTGACCTGATCGCAGCACTCGGTGGCTTACCGGACAACGTTGACCACCGAATTGTGCAAGACGGCAAGGTGGTCTTCACCGCCGTTCAGCCGCAGTACAAGACGGCCATTTCGGCACTGAATTCCTGGTACAAGGAAGGCCTCATTGACCCGGAATCGTTCTCCCAGGATGACAAGTCTTACCTAGCCAAGGGTAAGACCACAACGCAGTCCCTCGGATCCTTTGTTTGGTGGGAAATCAAGGAAATGGTTGGCGAAGATCAGGCCGGCGATTACGTGTTGCTGCCGATTCTGACGGGCGTTGACGGCAAGAAGCTGGCCAGTGTGGCTAACAACCAGGAAATCAACCGTGGCGCGTTTGCCATCACCCGTGCCAACAAGTACCCGGCGGCAACCATGCGTTGGGTCGATTACCTGTACGAGCCGGTTCAGTCGGCCCAGGTCAACTGGGGACCGATCGGGGTAACGCTGAAGAAGGACGCCAAGGGCGTCTTGGTGCAGATCCCCGCCGATGCCTCCACCAGCGAAGGCGAACGCCGGCAGAAGGTTGCCCCGGGCGGACCCAAGGTCATCACCAAGGAAGACTTCATCTCCGTCGTGGCGCCGGAACCACGCGCCGCGGAACGACAGAAGATCGTCCAGGAAATGTACCTGCCGCATGCTGCCAACGCTGCCTACCCGCCGGTGCCGCTGTCCAACGAGGAGCTGCAGCAGATTTCCAGCATTGAGACGGATGTGAAGTCCTTGACCAAGCAAAAGCTGGCGAAATGGATTGTCCAGGGCGGCGTCGACGCTGAGTGGGATGGCTATGTTTCCCAGCTCAAGAGCATCGGCCTGGACCGGATGATCGAAACCTACCAGCAGGCCTACGACCGCTTCCAGAGCAACTCCTAGGTACCGTCCACGTGGTTGGGGCGCGTTTCACGCCCCTCTTGCGCGGAGCGCAAAAACGGGCCCCAACCACACTGCAAGAACCTGATCGTCGGAGATACCGCATGACCTTGAATTCAACTTTGACCACACCAAAATTTGCTGACGCGCTGGTGATTGGCGAGTCACTCATTGACGTAGTGAGCACATCCTTTGGGACCCATGAGTACCCAGGTGGATCACCCGCGAACGTGGCCTACGGCCTTTCCAAACTCGGCACCGGAACTGCCTTGTGGACGGCGCTCGGAGAGGATCGCCTAGGCGGCATCCTGCGTTCGCACCTGGTGGGTGCCGGCGTCGAGGTTCTCGATTGGGCCAAACCCCTGGCCAGCACGTCAACAGCGAAGGTCCGGCTTGCAGACGACGGATCGGCCGAGTATGAATTTAGCGTCGATTGGAACATCCAAGACGTTAATCTCCCCTGGCTGCCCACCCTCCTGCACATAGGGTCGGCGGCTGCTTTTACAGATCCCGGGTGTCGAGCCGTTGAAAATGCGGTCCTCCAGTGCGCAGACAAGAGCATCGTCACCTTTGACCCGAACATCAGGCCAGAACTGATCCCGCCACATGGAGAATCACTTGCCACCTTTGAGCGCATCGCGGCCCTGGCCAACGTGGTCAAGCTCAGCGACGAGGATGCGCACTGGCTCTACCCCGGCCGGAGCAACAGCCAGGTAGCGCAGCATGCTCTCAGCCTTGGCCCGGACCTGGTGGTCATTACGCGAGGCGCGCTTGGTGCGATCCTGACAAGTGCAGATACCGCGATTACCGTGCCACCAGTAACTACGACCGTGTCGGATACCATCGGCGCCGGCGATTCCTACATGGCGGCGCTGATCTTTAGTATCTTGTCCGCGCCCGACGCCGGATACGGTGCTCAATCGCTGGAGCGGATAGGCCGAGTGGCCGCCGCTGCCGCGGCGATCACCGTGGGCCGCTCGGGTGCCAACCCGCCTTTCCTTGCCGAACTCGAGGAAGCACTCATCCAACAGCGTCCGACAGGCAGCAGCCTGACGCCTTCACTTCCAAACTAGGAATAATCTCCCCATGACTGCACTGGTAAACCAAGCCATTGAGGCCTACCGTCCTTCCGTTCACTACACAGCCGAAAGTACCTGGCTCAACGACCCCAATGGCTTGATCTTCCACGCCGGGGTTTACCACCTCTTCTACCAGAGCAACCCGTTCGGTGATGTGTGGGGCAACATGTCATGGGGACACGCCGTCTCCCGGAACCTGCTCGACTGGGAAGAGCTCCCCGTCGCCATAGCCTGCGATGACGACGAGGCTATTTTTTCAGGCAGCGTTGTCTTCGATGCAAGCAACTCAAGTGGGCTTGGCACTGCCACGAATCCGCCGATGGTGGCCGTCTACACCAGCGCCTACTCGGAAGCATCGTCGCGGAACGGCACTCAAGCTCAATCGCTGGCCTATAGCCTCGATGACGGACTGACCTGGACAAAATACACGGCCAACCCTGTCCTGGATCGGGGATCGGCAGACTTCCGGGACCCCAAGGTATTTTTGTATGAGGCAGATGGCGCCTCCTACTGGGTCATGGTTGCCGTGGAAGCAATCGAACGCAAGATTGTCCTCTACAAGTCAAAGAACTTGATGGACTGGACCCACCTCAGCGATTTTGGGCCCGCGAATGCCACCGGCGGCGTTTGGGAATGCCCCGACCTCTTTGAGCTTTCCCACGAGGCAGATTCCTCGCTGTCCAAATGGGTGCTCACGGTGAACATGAACCCGGGCGGCATCAATGGCGGATCGGCGGGACAGTACTTCATCGGCGAATTCGATGGAACAACGTTCCTGAGCGAAACCACCGTGACTGAAGGGCCGGAGGATCCCCAGCGGTTGGCCGAGTACCAGTGGCTGGATTGGGGACGCGATTACTATGCGGCCGTTTCATTCAACGATGCCCCCGATGGGCGACGCATCATGATCGGGTGGATGAACAATTGGGACTACGCAAACCTGATTCCGAGCAGCCCTTGGCGCGGACCCATGGCTTACCCTCGAGAAATCTCCCTGACCAGCGTCAACGGTCAACCGCGGCTTCGCCAACGGCCCGTTGCGACAGGATCCCTGGAAGCAAAAACGGCATCGCCGGACCGTGCCGCGTTGCTCCTGGAATTGGGCGCCCAGACGTTCAGCTTGGGTTCCGACCCAGCCAAAGTGGTTACCGTTGAAGTCAAGACCGATGGCACCAGCGATGTTGGGTTCATCCTCCATGGGGAAGGAAACGGGAAAACGGTCATCACGCTGAACCCCGCCCAGAGAACTCTGTCCCTGGATCGCCGGGAATCCGGAAAGACGGCGTTTGCGGAAAACTTTGCATCACTCGAGACTGCGAACCTCACCTCATCGGCTGAGCTCCTGGCACTGACCATCATCATTGATGCCTGCTCCGTTGAGATCTTTGCAGAAGACGGCCTGACAACCGTGACCGATCTGGTCTTTCCCGACCAGCCCTACACGCAGCTCACTGTCACCGCTAACCAAGGGCAGGCTGAAATCTTGTCACTGGAGGTAGCCAGCTAGGCCCTATCTGATGCCAGTGCAGGGTTCCCCGCTGAGATATCAACGACCACAGCGTGCACGGGCCGCGGTTTGGGAATGCATAGTGCCAAAATGCCAGCCAAAACCGCGGCCCCGAGTGCGACCGCAAATCCCAACCGGAAGCCTCCCGCCGTCGGAGCCGAGGTACCGGCGCTCGAGGCTGCGAGAATGGCGCCCATAACGGCAGCGGAACTGCTCGTGCCCAGGGCCCGCATCAGGGAATTCAAGCCGTTCGCGGCCCCGGTTTCCGTAGAATCAACCGCCCCCATGATCAACATCGGCATGGAAGCGAAACCGATGCCGATGCCGGCTCCAATAAGCGCATTGGCGAGCAGAATTTGCCAGATTTCGGTGGCGGCCAGCAGAGCCAAAGCATAAGAGAAGGCAATGATGACGGCGCTGGTCACAAGGGTGGCGCGTCCCCCAACCGTCCGGTTCATCCGGGCCGCGATGGGAGCCATGGCAATCTGCACCAGCCCGGCCGGGGCAAGTATGAGGCCCATCGACAGGAGCGATATGCCAAGGCCTACCCCGGTGCTCGTGGGAAGTTCCAGAATTTGAGGAAATAGCACGGCCGAAGAGAAGAAGGCGAACCCCAAGGCGACAGAGGCAAGGTTCGTCATGAGAATGGTGGGGCGTGCCGCCACTCGTAAATCAACCACAGGATTCGCCAGTCGTAGCTCAAAGGCACCCCACACTACGAGCAACAGGACACCGCCGACACCGAACCCAAGTGTGGTCGGCGAGCTCCAACCCCACGCATTCCCCTGTGCAATTGCCACCAGGAGACCCGATAATCCTGCCGACAGGCCGAATGCGCCGACGTAGTCGAAGCCGCCCGTGGCAAAGGCCGCGTCCTTCGGAACGATGAACGCAATAAGCGCGAAGAGGGCCACCCCAAGCGCCGAGGCGATCCAGAAAAGCGCATGCCAATCCATGGTCTCGGCGATCAAGGCGCTCACAGGCAGTCCAAGTGCAGAGCCGAACCCGAAGGAACCACTAATCAAGGCAACAGCGCCGCCCATACGCTTCGCCGGGAGCTGGTCTCGAAGCACGGCAATGCCCAGCGGAATGACACCGCTCATGAGGCCCTGGAGTGCGCGACCGACCAGCAGCAGCGTCAAGTCCGTCGAGACGGCGGCCAAAATATTGCCGACAATCAAGGTCAGGAGCAGGATCAAGATGATCCGGCGCTTACCAAAAAGATCGCCCAGCCTGCCAGAAATCGGCGTGGCGATGGCGGAGGTCAGGAGCGTAATGGTGACAACCCAGGCTGTCGCTTCCCGGGGCGCGTCCAAGAGCTGCGGAAGTTGTGCCTGGATGGGCATGACCAGTGTGAACATGAACGAGGCGCAAGCGCCTGTGACCGCTAAAACGGCGATGAGCGGCCACAACCGCTGATTCGGAGTGAGAGCTCGAGCTTTGCGCATTGCTTCTTTCGTAGAGTTCAAAGGATCTTATTCTTCCATCCGGCAACGCTGCCGGGAGGGAATATGGCCCTAGTTGTGGCAAGCGGTTGCAGGTGGAGATATATTCCCGCCACCACGCGATGTCCACACACTGGAAGCGGTTGGGGCCACGTCGCCATCGGTTAGCATGAACGCATGCGATGGTTTCTCCGATGAGGTGGGAAGTGTCCTTTGGCACACATCCCTACCCGGGGTTACCCCGGGGCACGCAGTATTGCCTGATCCACGCACCGCAGGTGCCGCTTTGCGCTCCGCGCAACACGGCACCCGCACCGACAGCCAGGTCATCGGAGAAGCCATCGCTGCCATGAGCCCCGAACCCGCTGCGGTAAAGCCCGAGGCGGCAACGCCCGCCTTGGTGACGCCAGCGGCTGCGGTACTTAAACGCACACCCAGCCCATCGGCGTCGGCCATTGCGGCGACACTGGCGCAGGCTTTTCTCAACTCACCGGAGTGGAGTCAATCGGGTCTCATAGGCGCCGCCACTCATATCTTGGGCGCACGACGGCGTTGGCTGGGTCCGCTTGTCAGCCACGTTTTGGTGGGGTACCCGCGCCCGCCCACGGATGCTCCGCTCGAGCTGGCGGCCAGGATTCGCCACGCCGAACCCTTCGCCGAGGCCCTTGCGAAGGCAACCCAGCAGCGGAAGCCAATCCGCCTCGCCAACTACGTGCTGGCACCCGCCGAGGCTCGCGAGAACAAGCCGCCCCGGACGCCGCGGATCGACACTCTGGCCGATCTTGCGCGGCTGCTTCAGCTAACGCCAGGCCAATTGGAATGGTTTGCCGATACGCAGCACTGGAACCGAACTGCCGCGCGCAAATTGCAGCACTACCGCTATCTTTGGCGTGTGCGGCCCGGCCGCCTGCCGCGCCTTCTGGAGGTTCCAGCGCCGCGTCTGCGGGCCATCCAGCGAACAGTTCTGCGTGAACTGCTTTACCCGATTGAGCTTCACGATGCCGCGCACGGATTTGTTCCGGGCCGGAGCGCCGTGACGGGCGCCGCGCATCACACCGGCCATGAGGTAGTGATGAATCTTGATTTGGTGACGTTCTTCGCCAAGGTCACCGCTGGCCGGGTATTTGGCGCCTTGCGGCAGGCTGGTTTTACCGAGGCGGTTGCGCACCGATTGACGGGAATTTGCACCCACCGTGTGCCGCCGCGAGTGCTTTCGCTGATGCCGCCCGGCGGTGATCCCGAGCAGCGTTTCGCCCTGCGCCAGGCCCTCTCGCAACCTCATCTGCCGCAGGGTTCGCCCACGTCACCGATGCTCGCGAACCTTTCCTTGCGCAGGCTGGACTCCCGGCTTGCGGGCCTCGCAGAGAAGTTCGACGGCGTGTATACCAGATACGCCGACGACCTCGCCTTTAGCGGCGGCAGCGAATTGGCCCGGCGTGCCGACGCCTTTATTCGTATGGCCACCATTATCGTCCAGGACGAAGGACACGCCATGAATCGGCTTAAAACCCGGGTGCGACCGGCCAGCGTCCGCCAGGTGGTGACCTCTGTGGTGGTCAACAAACGCACCAACATGGCCCGCTCGGAGTTCGATCAACTCAAGGCAATCCTGCACAATTGCCACACCCATGGCCCGGAATCACAAAACAGGGATGGGCATCCGGATTTCCGCGGCCACCTGTTGGGCCGGATCTCCTGGGCGGCCGCCCTGAATCAGGAACGCGGAGCCAGATTGCTGCAGGACTTCCACAGCATCCAGTGGTAGCGGGAGCAGTTCAGCACCAGCTGGAACCCCTAGATCCTAGTTAGAAGATATTTATTAGAAACTTTGATGGTAATCCGTTTTTTCAGAAATAACGCCTATACTAGTGGTATGGGCGGTTCAGTGAATCTCCCGCAGGGTCGGGATGATTCATCCACCACAGTAAGTGTGGCGGACCTTGTTAACGCGCTCCCACTGCCAATGGTCGAGCCACTCGCTACCCACCTCGCGGCCCTGTCTTTACTGCCAAAACTACCCACCCCCAGCCTTGGAGCCAGCACGTCCGTGCCGGCGAGTTATTCGCAACTGGACGGGGTCCGGGCCTTGATGGATGACTGCCTCAACGCCGTCTCAGCATTACGCCGGCATCAGAACCGGTGCGCTGCCCTAGTCGCGACCCTGGTAGAGCGGCTG
>JBKKBD010000096.1:0-11969 GCA_046714315.1 Specibacter sp. | reverse complement strand
GCCCGACCATTTTCCTTTCTGCCCTAGGTAGCACCATGCCCACCCCCTGCATCGCAAACGCTGATCTGCCAGTTACCGCCGCTCGCATCGGCACACTCTAATGATTCCGACGACCTCGCTCAGCGGTGAAAATTTGGTCTTGCAGTATGGCCGCGAGACGGTGGTGCACGGCGTTTCACTCACCCTCGAACCCGGCCATGTGACAGCCCTGGTGGGCCCCAACGGCAGCGGAAAATCAACGTTGCTGCGGTCCTTAGCCCGGCTGCACCGCGTGCATGAAGGCAACGTCACTCTTGGCGGACGTGATGGTCAGGACGCCCGGGCCACCTCGTTGCTCTCGGCACGGGACTTCGCGCGCGAGATAACTCTCTTTTCCCAGTCTCGACCCGCGCCGCAGGGACTGACCGTGCGAGAGGTGGTGGCCTTCGGTCGCCATCCGCACCGCCGTGGCTTTGCAGGATTGTCCCCGAAGGACCGCAGCGCCATCGACCACGCCATGGGTGTCACGGGTGTTCGAACCATGGCAGGCCGCTCGGTCGGCGAACTCTCCGGCGGCGAGGTCCAACGCGTCTGGCTGGCCGCCTGCGTGGCACAGGAAACCGGCGTCGTGCTGTTGGATGAACCCACCAACCATCTGGATCTGCGCTATCAGATCGAGACGCTGGATCTGGTGCGTGACCTGGCAGACGATCACGGTGTAGCCGTGGGCATCGTGCTCCACGATCTCGATCAGGCAGCCCGCATCGCCGACAATCTCCTCCTCTTATCTGCAGGCCGGATCCACGCCGCCGGCCAACCCATCGAGGTGCTGACCGCAGAGAACATTGGCGAGGTCTACTCCATCCGGGTCGAGGTCAGCTTCGACGAACACAGCAACCGGCTCCGCATCGACCCGATCGGGCGCCATTCGCCCCGGGTCCCACTTGCATCCGCCCACCACTTCTAACCCCACCTTCACGAAAGAAACCTCCATGATCAGGTTCCACCCCTTTAAGGCAGCAGTGGCCGCAGCGGCCACACTCGCAGTCGCGGCATTGGCCCTCACCGGCTGCGGCACCACCAACATTGATGGTGCCGGAAACGACACCGTCGCCGCCTCCTCACAGGACTGCAGCACCGACACCACAGCAACCTCAACGGCTGCCGTGTCCATGACCGACGGCGTGGGCCGCACGGTCAAGCTCGACAAGCCCGCCAAACGAATTGCTGTGCTTGAATGGCAGCAGATTGAGGACGCCCTGACGCTCTGCGTTGCCCCCGTGGCGGTCTCCGATGCAGCGGGTTACGGCACCTACGTCAGTGCCGAGACCATTCCCGAAGGTGTAGCCGACATCGGCACCCGCGGCGAGCCGGATCTCGACACCCTGTATGCCGCGAACCCCGATCTAATCATCGTGGAGGCGTTCAAGGCCGACGACGAGCTCATCACCCAGCTCGAGGCCCGCGGAGTGCCCGTGCTCGCTACGCTGGGAGCCAATGGCGCCGATCCCATTGGCAACATGAAAACCGTCTTCTCGATGATCGCGGAAGCAACGGGCCGCACCGAGCGTGCCGAGGCGGTTCTGGGCAGCTTCGATGCGCACCTGAGCGACGCCAAAGCCAAGGTAGAGACCGCCGGCCTGCCGACGTCGAGCTTCTTGTTCTTTGACGGCTGGATTGAGGGCGGCAACGTCACCATCCGGCCGTATGGCAAGGGCGCGTTGTTCACAGCACTGGGCGAGGAGCTGGGCATGACCACGGCCTGGACCGATGAGATCGACAAGAGCTACGGCAACGGCGGCGTGGACCCAGCCTACGGCTTGGGGCAGACCGATATTGAGGGCCTGACCGCCGTAGGCAGCGCCAATTTGTTCTACTCCAACGATGACACCGCGGACAGCTACGTCACAGAACTGGCCAAGAACCCGATCTGGACAGCGCTTCCAGCCGTCAAGGAAGGCCGCGCCTACGCGTTCCCGGCAGGCGTCTGGGGCGCCGGCGGCCCACTCTCATGCCAACAGGCCATCGACGCCTTCGTTGACGCGCTCCTCGAGGGGTGAGTACTCCTACCCAAACTGCAACACCGGGGAAGCTATCCCAAAAGCCAAACACCGGCCCCGGTGGCACTGCCGCCGGGGCCGGCGTCCTGGCCATTCTGGTCCTCACAATCGTGGCCGTTGGGTTGTGGCACCTGACTCAGGGCACCTCCGGCGTGGGCCCTCGTGATTTGTTGCGCCTGCTTGGCGGGGCCCAGGAGAGCGTGGGCGGGGTGCCGGTCAGCGATGTACTTACGGGCTCTCGGCTCCCCCGCCTGTTTGCCGGCGTCGCCGTGGGCTTTGCTCTCGGTGCCGCTGGCGCACTGTTGCAATCGATCACGCGCAATGTTCTGGCGTCCCCGGATACCCTGGCCGTCACTGCGGGCTCTTACTTTGCACTGTCGCTCGTGGCTGCCTTTGGTCTGGCCGTGCCATTGTGGGCTTCCAGCGGCGTCGCCTTTGTTGGAGGCTTGTTGGCCGCTGCCCTGGTCCTAGGGCTCGCCGGGAATAGCGCCGGCAATGGCACCACCCGGCTCATTCTGGCTGGATCGGCCACGGCAATGGCCCTAGATGCCGCCACGGCCATGCTGTTGATCCTGTTCAAGGAAAACACCACGGGCCTGTTCGCGTGGGGTAGCGGCTCGCTGGCCCAGCTCAACCTCGACGCGTCCGTCCGAGCTGCCCCGGTCATCATTGTGGTCGTGTGCGTGGCCTTCCTGTTGTGCCGGCGGCTCGATGTTCTAAAACTTGGCGACGACTCGGCCGCAACACTGGGTGTGCCGATCCGCTCCACGCGCCTCATCGCCGTAATCTGCGCCGTGGTGCTGACCAGCCTCTCGGTGACCTTGGCCGGCCCCATCGCTTTTGTGGGTTTAGGAGCCCCGGTACTGGCTCGCCTTATCGCCAACCGCGTCCAAATATTGCACCGGCATCTATTCCTGCTGCCGCTATCCGGCTTGCTGGGTGCCCTGTTAATTCTGCTCGCCGACGCTGTGCTGCGCGGCATCCTCAGCGCCGAGGGCGCCACCTCCATTCCCACCGGAATTCCGACGGCGATGCTCGGCGCCGTGCTCATTGTCATCCTGGCCCTGCGAATGCGCGATTCCGGACCGATCCGCCAACCACCCCACGCCCGGATCGGCATCCATTCCCGCCGCCGCTTCCTTGCGGCGCTGGTGATTGCGGCTGTGCTGTTGCTCGCTGCGTTGGTCATTGGCCTGTTGGCCGGCAGTTTGTGGCTGCGCCTGGGCGACGTTAGCTTGTGGCTCCAAGGTGCCGCGCCTGACTTGATTGGCCGGGCCCTGGATGAACGCGGCCCGCGGGTGGCTGCTGCTGCCCTGGCAGGTGCGGCGCTGGGTCTGGCCGGCTGCGTGGTCCAGGCCACCGTGCGCAATCCCTTGGCCGAGCCGGGCTTGCTCGGCATTACGGCCGGGGCCGGTTTGGGCGCCGTCAGCGTGGTGACATCCGGGGCTGGTGGACGCCCACTTCTCATCATCATGGCGGTGGTGATGGGCTTGGCCACCTTCGCCCTGATTGCCCTGCTGGCGTGGCGCGGCGGATTCCTGCCGGATCGTTTTGTGCTGATCGGCATTGGCTGTGGTTACGGCCTGAGCGCCCTGACAACGTTCCTGCTGCTGCGATCCGATCCGTGGAACACTCCCCGGATCCTGACCTGGCTCTCCGGTACCACGTACGGCCGGACGTTCCCCGATGTTGCCCCGGTGGCTTTGGGGCTGCTGCTGGCCGTGCCGTTGTTGTTCATGATGCGCCGCCAACTGGATCTGCTGGCCATCGATGAGGATACCCCGCGCATCCTCGGGATCAGATCCGATCGAACGCGCCTGTTGCTGCTGGCCGTGGCCGCCGTTCTGGCGTCCCTGAGCGTAGTGGCGATCGGCGCCGTCGGCTTTGTCGGGCTAGTGGCACCGCACCTGGCACGGGCACTGGTTGGCGCACGGCATGGCCGGTTGATCCCGGTTTCCATGCTGCTGGGCGCACTGTTGGTCTCCGTCGCCGATATTTTGGGCCGGACGCTCATTTCGCCGGCCCAGATTCCGGCCGGACTCATGATCGCCTTGATCGGCGGCCCCTACTTTGCATGGCTTCTTCGGCGGTCGCGGGGGTAGTCTGCAGCGTCAAGCGTGGGCTAGGAAATCCCGAATGAGGGTGCTGATCAGCTCCGGCCGCTCGGCAATCAGACCGTGGCCGGTCCCGGGCACAATAGACAGCTGCGCGCCCGGAATCTTTGCCGCGATCAACAGGCTGTGGGCCGGCGGGATCGAGTCCCGGTCACCCGACATGATGAGCGTCGGTGCTGTGACGGCGGCCAGACTGGCAGGATCGATCTGCGGCTCGCTGGTCCACAGCCGCATGAGCTTGGCGAGTACGGCGTCGGCATGCCCGGCTCCATCCGGCGACAGCCGCCCATAGTGCATCCGCTCCAGATCCGGCTTCCCTTCCCTCTCATTAACGGACGACGGCGGGGAGTCCAGCCGGGGGCCGTTGCCGGCTGCGGGAGTGAAGACGGCGGGATCAAGGTTGGCACTGATGGCCACAAGTGAGCGCACCCGATCAGGATGCTGCAGGGCCAGCAACAGGCCAATTATCGCGCCGTCGCTGTAGCCAATCACATGCACCGACTCCAGGGCATGGGCGTCAAGGTAGGCGAGGGTGTCGGCAATGCCGCGGGCGTAGCTGTAGTCGGCGTCGATGTCGGCCGAACGCCCATGACCGGGCCTTTCAAAGGCGAAGACCTGGTAATCCTCCACCAACGCATCGGACTGTCCGCGCAGCGACTCCAGTGAACAGAAGCCGCCATGTAGCAACAGGACGGGATCGCCCGCACCGGCAACTTCCGAATACAGTTCTTCCCCGTTGATAGTCAGGTATGCCATGGGATCCCACCGTCTTTCCGGGCCGTTTTACGCGTTGCACTGCCGGGCTTTTCTGCCCGTCAGAGAGTACCACCGCCACCGACAGGGCGAGGCGCCCGCCCCGGCAAGGTGACCTCCCAGCCCATCCATACTTTCCATGCCTGGCATCCGAAGTTCGAATGCGATCAATCTCGTGCGAGCCCGAATGTACCGATTGAACCTTCTCGGTTCTGCGTATGTACTCGTTGTAGATGTGATCTGGGTCATAATGCTGGCCGGGCGCTCAACCTCGGCCAGCAAACGCTCATAAACGAACAACAACTCAAAGACGAGGTAACTAAGCATGAATGCTCATTCCGCCCCTATTGGACTGCTGTCCATGGTTTCGAGGTCCGCACCTCCGGGACAGCGTGGAAATCCCCGACGAGTTCGCGATGCAGGCCGCGCCTTGGCTGCCTTCGCCGCCGCCGGAGCTCTTGTTCTGACTGGCATTGCCCAAGGCGCTCAGCCGGCACAGGCACTGGAAACGAACGCAGTGGATCCGGTCGTGCACTCTATCGAGCTCAAGGGCGCGGACATAGACGCAGCGGCGCTGAACCGAAACGGTTTGACGTATAAGGGTTTTGGAATCCTGACGGCAAACTCCACCAGTTCATTGTTGATGGACTACAAGGCGCAGCACCCGGCGAAGTATTGGGAACTCGTAGAGACACTCTTCGGCGGAGACCACCCCATCATGACCACGATCAAGATTGAGATGGGCAACGATCGCAACACCTCGACCGGACCGAACGCAGCCTCCATGCGCTCACGCGGCGAGTATCCAAATGTGCAGCGTGAGCCCGGATTCCAACTCGCGGCTGACGCCCAAAAAGTAGCTCATGGCGACGTTCATGTCAGTATTCTGCGATGGAATCGCCCGGCGTGGGTCACTAGCGATGAATCACAGTACATCTGGTTCAAGAACACCGTCTTGGCCGCGTTTCGCGAGTACTCAATCATGGTGGACTCGATCAATCCCGACTCCAATGAGACCTCCAATCCGGACGTGGCACTGTACAAGAAGTTCTCGGGCTGGCTGCGAACTGACGCAGCCGGCTACGAAGGGGCCACCGCCGAGGACCCCAACAACGGTTTCAAGTCCGCGACTGAGAAGACCCTGTATCAGGGCATCAAAACAGTGGCTGGCGACACCGTGGCGACTCCCCCGACGTCCTTCGGCGACCAGCTGACCTCCTCCACCGATTCATCACTCCGCGATGCAGTGGACGTTGTCGGGTTCCACTACGCATCCAACGACGACGGCAACGGCAATTTGAAGAAGCTTGCCGAGACCTTCGACAAGGAAATCTGGAATTCCGAGGGCCAGGCAACGTTCTCGAACTCGGCAGACCGGCCCAACAACACCAACAGCGATGGTCAGGGTGGAACCGGTACAGGGTTCGGCGGGGCAAACGGCCCCCTCGAGATGAGTAACTGGGTGACAACGGGCTTCGCAAAGTCCCGACGCACCTTGAACATCTTCCAGCCAGCGATCGGTTCCTTTTACGATGGTTTTCAGTACTCCTCCAAGGAACTGGTCAGCGCCCGCGATCCCTGGTCCGGTTGGATCTATTACGACGGCGGGCTGTCAGCACTGGAGCACTACACGCAATTCGCCACGCTCGGGTGGGAGAACGGGGACAACACTGCGGGGATCTGGCGCGGTATCCCCCAAGCATCCGGCAGCGCTCTGGGCGGCGGCAACCCGCCCAGCGGCGCACAATCCGGAGCTGTTTCCTACACAACACTCGCTGCGCCGGACAAGTCAGACTTCTCGACAGTCATCGTCAATGACAGCGCGTTGACAAAGAAGTACACCATTACGGCCACTGGACTGACGCTCGGAGCCGACTCCACCATGGAACTGTGGGAGACGCGTGCGGCGGACCCGGGCCAGGCCTACAACGCCAATTATCTGGTCCCAGTCGACGAGCTCCCTGCCGGCAACAACGGCAGCTACACCGTGACCGTCAAGCCCTGGTCAACGGTGACAGCGACAACACTGGACCACGCTACAAAGAACGCCGACGGCACCCTCTCCGCCAGGGACGGTTACGGCTCCTCGCTGCCAACCTCGGCTGAATATACGGATGTGAAAGGTGGCCGCGACGTACTCGACACTGACGCGAGCGGCAACAGCAACGGGGTCCTCAATGACAAGTACCTCTACGCCGACGACTTCGAATACAAGGAAGCCGCAGCGATCCAGAGCTACGATCCCGAGACCGGTGCCCTCTCCCCATCGGACGAGTCGTACCTGGCCAGCCGCGGCGCCAAGGCAAAGCCCGCAGGAACACCCGGCAACAACGCTGGGGACAGTGGTGCAACACCCCGCTACACCAATGACACCAACGGCGCTTTCGAATCGGTGGCCAGTAATGATCCGGGCCACGGCCGAGTGCTGCGGCAGCAAGTCGGCCCGGGCATGGCGGGCGGTGCCTGGAACGCCGGGGACCCGAAGACTACTATCGGTGATTCCCGGTGGGCCAACTACCGGGCCTCTACCGACATCCGTTTTGAGGACGGAAGCGGAGCCTACGCCACCATCGGTGCACGGGAGCAGGGCGGTTCGAGCAACGGCCAGAACGTCTCCGCCGCCGAGTTGAAAGTGGATCCATCCGGGACGTGGAACTTGCTGCGCTTTGGCAGCAGTGTTGCCGGCGGTAAGGCTTCAGCCAAGCCTGAGACGAACTTCCAGGCCGGTACCAATGCCTGGAACAACATCGCAGTCCAGGTCGCAGGCAATATCTACACGGCCTACATCAACGGTGTGGAGGTGGGGCGCTTTACGGATCCAACACCGCAAGCAACAGGTCGCATTCAGCTCGGCTCGGCCTTCACCTTCACCGAGTTCGACAACCTAAAGATTGAGCAAGTCCCCGGCTTCACGCCCTATTACACGCAGGTCATCGACGGCATGCACCAAAGCAGCTGGGCCAACAGCTCCACACCAGTCCTGCAGTTCGATGACAAATGGAGCCACATCAACGGCCAGGGCATGTTTGAGTGGCAGCGCACCGCGTCCAAGAGCCTGGGCAAGGGCGCGAAGCTCACATATTCATTCACCGGCACGGGTCTTGACGTCATCGGCAGCAACCCCGGAACAGCAAAACTCAATGTCACGGTCGACGGCGTTCGCCTCGCCAACGCTGTGCCCACCTACGCGGCGGGCAGCGAACGGACAACATTCACTCTGCGTGGCCTGCCGAACGGCGATCATACGGTGGTTTTGGAGACGGCGAGCGCTGATGTCCTCAACGTCGATGCCGTGGGTGTGGTCATCGCCAACGCCGATTCCGCCGCCGTCGACACGTCGGCGATCCAAGCGGCAATCGTCGCTGCCAAGGGATTTGTCGAAGCCGATTGGAGCCCTGATGCCTGGGTTTCCTTCGCCAGCATGCTCGGCGCTGCCGAGAAGGCTGTGGCAGATCCGGCCGGATACGGTTTGGATGCAGAAGGCGCCGCAGCGCTGGCGATCCGGCTGACTGCGGCCGGTGATCAGCTGGTTCCTGTCGACATCAGCGCCGACGTGCGCGATCTGGGGACGCTCTCGGTCACCGCGGGTGCAGCTCTGCCGGCCACGTTGGCGTTCGAAGGCGCCAATTCCCCTGTCACGTGGGCCGCAGGCGCAGTGCAGGCTGTTGCCGGTGCGAAGGAATTGGATTCCGTTCAGGTGACGGGCCGCACCACGCAAAAACTGCCATCCTCCGGGGTATATCAGCGTTTTAGCGCCACCGTGCTGATCACGCCGGCGGATCTGAGCTACTTCATCGACTCAGCTTCCCCCAGCTCCGACGCGGGGACACCCTTCGCCGCTGTGAAGGCGACCCAGCCCGGCCTGTTGAACGGTGCCTCTGACCAAGCCTGGAACGGATCTGACGCAGGCAAGACGTGGGGATATTCGACGACTTCCACAGGTACCCCGGTCCCGGGCAACCCTGCAGACTGGAGTTCCTCGTACCTCCCGGCCGATTTCAACCGGCCCATCATTTACCACCTGGCATTGCCCGCAGGCACCCACACCATTGTCACGGTGCAGGCTCCACGCGCCGGCAACACCACTAACATCTATTCAACGGTTACCTCCGGCGGAGTCAAAAACAAGATCACTGCGACGTCCACCGGAGCTGCGACTCCGATCACGCAAAAGCTGACTCTGAACGAGCCGGGCGTGGTTGATGTTGAGTTCGGCACCAACGGCACCTCCGGGTACAACGCCCGGTTGGGCCTGGTGTACGTCCAGTCCGCCGCCCGCGACCTCGGTTTCCAGGGTGCGCTGACGGAAGATTCGGATTTGCCGGCGAGTGTCGTGGCGGACGGCAAGTCTGTAGCCGTCACGTGGGCTGAAGATTCGGCAACCCAGCCTCGCACCGATTACCAGCCAGTGGTGTTGAAGGGAACCATTGGCGAGGGCTCCGCAGCACAGCCCATCTTGGCTCGCTATGAAGTCGTGCCGGCGCAACTGGTCTACTACATCGACTCAGGAACGGTTGGTGTTGACTCTCCCCAGTATTCGGCGGTCAAGGCTGCCACGCCTGCCCTGTCCAACGAGAAGGTGGACCAGATCTCCACGAGTGCCGATCAGTGGGGCTATGTTGCCGACGGCATGAAGGTCAAGGCTGGCACGGACCTCGCCGACAAGTACTCGACGGGTCTCTATCAGGACACGACGCAGCTCATTTACCGGCTGCCGCTGAAGGCTGGTACATACAAGCTCACGGCCGGCTTCACCGAGTGGTGGGGCGTGGTCCGCACGCTCAACCACACGGCCTCCGTAGCTGGCACCGAACTGGCCAAGGGAAACATCGCGCTTTCGGGAACAAGCACTCCGCTGGCCTCAGATTTGAGTTTCACCTTGGATCAACCGGCCACCGTCGAATACCGGGTAACCAATGAAGGTGCGGGCGGCGAAAAACCAGTCATCTCGTGGCTGGCCGTCGAATCCGTGACCGACAAATCCGGCCTTCAGGCCGCTGTGGATGCAGCCTCCGCACTCCAAGAGGCTGAATATACGACGGCGTCATGGGCACCTTTCGCTGCTGCGTTGGCATCCGCCCGTGGTGTCCTGGCAGACGACGCCGCCATTCAGGAGGCGTCGGATACTGCGGCCCAGAAACTGTCCGAGGCACAGGCGCTTCTGGTCAAGGCCATACCGGTCAAGCTTGCGGCGGAACAGAGCTGCGCGGGGCCCAACGTCAAGATGAAGGTGAGGGTTGTCAATGACAGCGATCTGCGCGTCACTGTGACCGTGAAGACACCGTTTGGGACCAAGAACTTCACTGATCTGGACCCGGGCGCCACGAAGTTCCATCCCTTCAATGCTCAGTCACGGAATATCGCCAAGGGCACCGTCGTCGCCGAGGTGACTGCCACCGTTGACAGCAAATCAGTGACTCAGCACCAGACACTGCAGTACCCGTCTCACAGCTGCTAACCCACTAAAGAAAGGACACCAAGGGAAGGGCTCCAAAATGGCCCGTTGAATCGAGGTGACACGTAATGGTGATGTTGCGCGACAACATCACCATTGTGTGTCACCTCGAATTCGGGGTAGAACTCCGGGCCTGTGGATAAACCTCTCATCTCCCCGCTTCCCGGAAATCGTTCGGGAAACAATTGAGTATGCACCGATTCGAGCTTCCAAAGCATCTACGTGAGGCGTCGTTCACGGTCATGAATTCCGACGCCGCGGGCGTACCCCGCGAACGAACCAGAGCAAGTGATCTCATCTACGTCTCCCGAGGTATTCGCGTGCCCACCGACGCGGAGCTGAAGGGATCCGCAGCGTTGGCAGCATATACGGAGGTCAATCCTCGCAGCGTATTGAGTCATCTCTCCGCGGCGCACCTGTGGGGCATCCCCTTGCCATGGGGCCGTGAAGAAGATTGGCGGATCCATTTGGCCAACCCCGCCGCTCAGAGAGCCCCACGGCGGGCCAACGTCGTCGGGCATCGTTTGAATCTCCTGAGTGGAGAAATTTGGCTCTTTAACGGCGTCCGGCTCACAAGCCGCGCCCGGACGTGGCTGGACTTGGCGCCAAGCCTGTCACTCAATGATCTGATCGCTGCTGGTGACTTTCTGGTGTGCAGTCACGGACCCGAATTCCCCGCCCCTCGCACCGCGCAGTGCACCATTGAAGATCTGGCTCAGGTCATTGCCCACCATCCGGGCGTCCGAGGAATACGCAAAGCCCGCGCTGCCCTGGAACTCACTAGGGTAGGCTCCGATTCTCCTCCCGAGACCTTCATGCGTCTCGCATTAGTTGAAGCGGGCCTTCCTGAACCCGAGCTCAACGTTGTCGTCAGGAATGAGTATGGGATCGCCGTACTCTGGCCCGACGGCGCATACCCCGACTACAAGATCAGTCTGCAATACGACGGCATCCACCACAACGATTCGCGACAGTATGAGCACGATATTGAGCGTTTGGAGACCACGAAGCGTTTGGGCTGGGTAGAAATTCGGATCTCACGCAACGATCTGCGAGGTGATCACCCAGCTGTCGTGCAAAAAATAGCTGCTGCCTTGCGCGCAAAAAACTGGCGCCCAAATATTCCCCATCGAGGTGACACGTAATGGTGATGTTCCGCAAAAACATCACCATTACATGTCACCTCGATGAGGAGGCAGGTGTCCGTGGACGATGAGAGTCGACGTCGGCTAACCGGCGGGCTGGAACCTGTCCCAGATGGCGGCCAGATCAACCACAGCACCATCGGCAAAGTGGAACTGTCCGTCACCACTCCAGCGGGCGCCATCCAGTTCAGCACGCGCGCTTTCACCCCCGAGAGCAACGACGGCGGCATAGTCGCCGTCGACCGCTGCACCGGCGGTACCAATCCACGGAATCGTGAGGCACTCCCCCATGGGATGGGGCGACGTCCTGCTCCACGCCCCGGCATCATCAAGCGTGGTACCAAGTCCTGCCACAGGGCGGATCTCGCTGATGAGCGTTGACGCAGCGTCCACGGGCCAGCCGCCCATCCGCAGGGTGGCCGGCAACTCCGGCGAACAGCCACGGACCCGGACCAGCCGCAAC
>JBKKBD010000095.1:0-4113 GCA_046714315.1 Specibacter sp. | reverse complement strand
TCACAGGTATTCACCCCAGCCTTTCCGGATCAGGTGGATCGCACCACTCCCCCGGCCTTTGCTGCCGATTTAGCGGTCATCATCTCTGCATGCATTCGGATCTCGAGATCCTCAACAGGATGATCGTTCGGGTCCATGCCAAAAAGCCATGTCAAGCCCTTAAGCCCACGGGAATCGAGGCCGACCAGGGCGATCGCGATGATCGTGTCTTCTGTGGCCTCTCCTGCAGCCCACCTCTGAACTTCACTGAAGGTGGCTTTGGAAACGTCAAAGGTGCTGATTGATCGGTCGACACCCTTGGCAAAGTAGACCCGAAAGATGGAGTCGTGCTGCTCCCAGGTGCTATCTCGCTCGTCTACTTCCTCAATATTCATAGTCAACATCTTCGCGGAAAATCGGCTCTGCACCTAGTAGTATTCTGTTCCCGTGGTGTTGAAGCTGGTCAATGTATCTTGAGTGAGAATGGACAGGTGGGCAATGGCTACCTCAGTGCGCGACAGCTCAGGGACGAGCCTCCAATTCCGCGAGTTTTCACGTGCTGACATTGCAGCAGTTCATGAGTACGCGTCTGATCCGTTGGTCACTCGCTGGTCCACGTGGGGTCCCAACTCCTTGGAACAAACCGCTGCCTTTGTTGAGGCTGCGGCGGCGGCTGAAGACATCCGAACCGGCTATTCACTCGCAGCCGTCCTGAACGACCACGTGATTGGATCACTTGCCGTATGGACAAAGGATTCCTCAAATCGAAACGGCGAGCTTGGCTATACCTTTCACCGAGCCCATTGGGGAAAGGGCTACGCAACTGAAGCCGTCGGCGAACTATTGAGACTGGGCTTCAACACGCTCAAGCTCGAACGCATCGGAGCCACATGCCATCCGGACAACATGGGCTCAATCAGGGTCCTAGAAAAGAACGGATTCACCTTCGAAGGCCGGCTTCGATCCCATCGCGCCGTCCAGGGAACCCGGCGTGACTCGATGCTCTTTTCGATTTTGCGCGAGGAATACGCACATCGAGGCAATGTCAGCGGCGCCAGTTAGACTCGCCCCCATGACAAACTCACCAATCACCCTCGGCGCCATCAATATGGAAGCGGCCGATCCAATTGGCCTCGCGGATTTTTGGGCTGCCGTCACCGGAGCCACAATGAATGTAAATGGCGATAGCGTTTACTTGGCCCCGAATGGTCCAAACGGATTCGGAATGTTCTTCCAGAGTGAATCGGGTCCCCGGGCCGCGCATCAGGCTGCCCACATGGACCTGACGGTCACTTGGGGAAATCGGGTGGCCGAAGTGGAGCGAATTATCGGCTTGGGTGCAACCTTCAAATGGGATGTTTTGGAGGAATTTGCACACGTGAAATGGACCACCTTGGCTGACCCCGAAGGGAATCTGTTCTGTGTAGCGGAGCATCCCCCGGTCTAACATGCAATCGATCCAAGTACCTTGCGTGCTGTCGAGTTCCAAATACTAATGAAATGCGGAAACGCCAATGCCAGCGATGAAGTCAGCTAAACAGCTCTGGGCTGCGGCCCACGAAGAACGTGCTGCTCTCGCTGCCGATCTTGCGCTCATCGACGATGACCAGTGGTCTTGCCCGTCCTTGTGCGAGCAGTGGAACGTCGAACAAGTCCTTGCTCACCTCACGGCCGCCGCAAGCATCGGTCCTGTCCGTTGGCTCGGCAGTGTATTTGGCGCAAAGTTCAATTTTGATCTGCACAATGATCGTCGCCTCATGGAACACCTTGGCCCCACGCCCGCGGACACTCTCAGACGCTTTGGCGATGTCGTGACGAGCACAACCTCTCCCCTCGGCCCAGCCGCCGCGTGGTTGGGCGAGGTTGTTGTGCATAGTGAGGATATCCGGCGCCCCTTGGGGATTGTCCGTGCAGTTCCGTTGGATGTGGTCACAACGGTTGCTAATTTCTACGCCACGACAAGTTTTACGGTCGACAGTAAGACGAAAATTGACGGACTTCGACTGGAAGCAACGGATGGCCCCTTTACATCCGGATCTGGACCACTCGTAACGGGAACGAGCATCGCGTTGACAATGGCCATGGCCGGTCGCGGCGTCTATTGCCATGAGCTCTCCGGTCCGGGAGCTGCAATTCTAGAAGATCGCTGTTCGGCATCAAGCTCTGGCGAGATGACATAAGTTTCCTGGCGCTGGGAGCTCCTTCTGAGGGTGATGTTGATGCTGGTTTTCCGGCGTCGGCCGCTTACTTTTTCGTCACCTGCCCGTAGGGATACCAAACCACATCGTCGCCGACCTCGTTCTTGTAGGCGATGCGGGGGCTGTCAAACTGTGCTGCACGGAAAACCAGATCCCCGGTTGCGCATTGGCCGTCCCGTAAGGTGGTCTCGCGCAGCTGCTTTTCGCTGTCAATGGCGCGAGCAGTGCCCTGGTCCTTGCTGAATGCCACGAAATTGTCCGCGGACACGCTTCTTTGAACTTCAGGCGGCAGACCTTTGACGTCGCTATTGCGACCGGCACAAAAATTGATCTGAACTGTGACGGTGGTCCCCAGCGAATCCCCCGCCGGAGGGGCGATCTCTATACCCGAAACCGTGATCTCGGTGCCATTGCGAAGCTGGACCACCTCACCGTACGTTACGCGCTGGGTGACTGCCTTGTCCGCGGGATCGTTCAGGACGTTGATCGTGAAGATAATCGCGATCAGTGCCGCCAGACCAGCCAAAATTCCGTACTTTGCGCGCTGGCTTTGGCGAATGTGGGCCTGTAACTTCTTTGGGCTCACGATGCTTTTGAACGCAAGACGCGGGACCCCGCCCAGCAGGGCATCAAGCACTTTGAGTAGTTCCTTGTGCCGCCGAAACAGTTCTGGCTGGACGGTCAACGTTCTGAGCTGGTCATCGACAATGACCAAGGTGCCCGCCTGGTCCTCAAGGACAGCCGCGGCGGGTGTCGTACAAACGCCTTCAGTGATCTTGCGTCGTTTGCCGTGCCCCGGCTGCAATCCGCCGATACGGATGCTGCGCTGGTCAACAATCAACGAAGAGATCCACGACGGCGGCACGGTCGGTTCCCATGTTTCCACACGGGCTTCATTGGTTATCCGTCCCACGCGGCTCTTGAAGATTCGCTTGCGACCATGCATCGATCCTTGGTCATCGGCCTTCTTGGCACTGGCCAAACCAGCAGAGGCGGGGACAAAGTTCAGGTGCACACTGTTGATAGCAATTCTGAGGGCTGATCGTAGCCGCGCTGCCGACATGTCTTCACCGGCGGAGAGACCCATGAGCCGGCGGTCGCGCTCAAGCCGTGGGGTCAAAATCCGGTGAGGTTCGGACAGCGCATCTACGATCCATGAATCCGGAATCAACCCCAGTGACTTGCCAGCCTCGGCGAGCAACTCGTGCCGTGCGGCTCCCTTAATGACCGATTCTGAGGACACCACCACATAGGCCGCCTCGCCAGCTCCACACAATGCCAGTTGCATGCCCTCCGTGTAGCCGATGGAAGTGCCGGCAATGGTAGACAGCTGCCGACAGAGTAAATCGGCCGCCATGAGGCCCGACGCCGATCGGGGCACCATCGCGGAGAGTAGTACACGGCTGTTGGTGGTGGGCGAGATGCCGAGGGAATCGTCAAATAGTGACGAGGCGTCCTTGTTGATGCTTGTTGCTGGCTGAGAGGCAAGGTCTGAGAAAGACTGAACGCTGGTACCGTCAGCCCATCGCGTGCGAGGACCTGCAACGGCGTCGTCATCGTCCAAGTACAAGGGTGGAACCGCTTCGTCCTTCGCGATGGGGAAAGCCAGCCCGACGAGAAACTTTTCCGTCGTGAAGTAAACCGTGGGAATCTCTCCGGAAGTAGGATTCAGGCGGGTCAGCAGCGCACCGGCACGATCATGCGCATCGGCAGCAGCTGTCTGTAGCCAAGCAAGTGCCGCCGAATTATGCCCGGTCCGGCGCAGCAAATCCGCTGGCCAGAGAGACGCATCCGGACGCAGAGGCACCGTCTTTTTTGCTCACCGTTTCGGGCGTGAACAGCGCCGGCAGGCGCCGCCATGCGGCGGAGATTCCCTCAAGGCCGCCGCGGACAGCGAGGCTTGCCGTATCCGTACCCAACTCCACGCTGACCTCGG
>JBKKBD010000094.1:0-19421 GCA_046714315.1 Specibacter sp. | reverse complement strand
GGAGAATTCAGCCGTTCGTCCCCCGCAACCCCATCCATGCGGCACAATTAACCCATGAGTTCACACGAGATCATTGAAATCCCCATCCGCGACGACATGATCCGCCTGGGCCAGCTGCTCAAGCTTGCCAGCCTGGTCGAGGACGGCGTTGAGGCCACCGAGCTCATCAAAAACGGCTTGGTCAAGGTCAACGACGAGATCGATGACCGCCGCGGCCGCCAGCTCCACCCGGGCGACACCGTCACGGTTAACGGTGAAACCGTGCGCATCACCACCGGCGGCTAACCTCCGGCACAGCACGAGCGAACGGCGGGCACCCAACGTGGGTGCCAGCCGTCGTCCGTTAAGAACCGTTACTTAGCGTTGAGGACCTTGTACTGCAGGAACTCGCCCACGTGTGCAATTTCCTGGGCGTTGATGCCGTGGAGAATGCCCGCGTACAGGACCTTGGTGAGCTTGACGTTGGCGTGCATCCACGTGTTGGTCAGCTCGATGGCAAACTCGGGAACCACGGGATCGGCCTGGTCGCGGCCCCAGAAAATCTCCGGCTTCAGGGCGGCCACGGCGGCGTCGTCAAAGTACGGGTCACCGTCCGCGTCCACCACAAAGCCTGACAAACCAACCACGGCGGCGTAATCTGACGGGCGGTGGCGCAGCAACGAGGTGGCCATGCACATGCCCTGGGAGAAGCCGAGCAGGCTCACGGATGTATGGTTCGCGCGTACTTCCTCAAGCCAAAGCTCGACGGCGGTCGCTGCCTCGGTCACGGCCGGAACCGAGTAGCTCAAATCGCTGTTCAACGGGAACCAGGCGTAACCAGGCCCAGCCTGCAGCGGAGCCCGCACGGATGCAACCGTAAAACTTTCGGGAAGCTGTGCAGCCAACGAGAACAGGTCCGCTTCATCGGCTCCGTATCCGTGGAATATCACCAACAAGGGCGTGCCGGGTCGTTCACTTTCAGGACGTGACCATAGGACTGTGGGGGTTTCACTCATTCCCACATCTTTCCACGCGGGCGGCACTCACCAAAAAACGAAGTAGCCAAAATTGCTTGTTACCGGGCAGTATGGATAGGTGAATGATTCTTTGATACAACATCCTTGGACCCGCTTCGTCGCCATGGGCGATTCATTTACCGAGGGAATCGGAGACACCGAACCGAGCAGCCCGGGAGGGTACCGCGGCTGGGCCGACCGCGTTGCCGAACAACTTGGACGCGGCACCGAAGACTTCAAATACGCCAACCTAGCCATCCGCGGGCGCCTGCTCGGACAGATTCTTGGTGAGCAGCTGGAGCCGGCGCTTGACCTCAAGCCCGATCTCATAAGCATCTCTGCCGGGGGCAACGACCTCATCAGGCCCGGCTCGGACCCCGATGCCCTAGCCGAGCAGCTCGATCAAGCCGTGGGCCGGATGACCGCGGCGGGCGCCAACGTGTTGTTGCTCAATGGCCCCGACATCCGTGACACCCCCGTACTGGGCATGGTCCGTGGGCGGGTAGCCATCTACAACGAGAACCTGCGAACCATCGCCGCCAGACATGACGCGATTATTGGGGACATGTGGTCACTACGGCAGCTGTCCGACACACAGATGTGGGACTCAGACAGATTGCACTTCTCACCACTGGGGCATCACACCATCGCCATCATGGTGCTGGAGGCCCTCAATGTGAGTCACACTCTTCTGCCAAAAGTTCCAGTTCTAATGCCGCCGCGCAGATGGCAGGAAGCCCGAACGGAGGATCTGGTCTGGGCCCGGGAATTCCTGTTCCCATGGGTGCTGCGCCGACTGCGGCACCAGTCCTCCGGCGATGGAATCACAGCCAAACGTCCCACTCCCGGACCGGTGTTTGGACCCGAGGCGTAGTACCGGCTGCCACAACCGAAAATTGCTGATTTTCACGGCTAGGATGGGGATAGGCGCCTATCTGGGCACCCTACCTGGAAGAGGTGTGTTGTGCCGGTCATGATCGAGTCACTGGCGGTGGACAGCCTCGCTGCGTCTTCCTCCGATTCATTTAGCATCCAGCCTTATTTTGTCTTTGTGGTGATCGCCGTTGTGCTGATCAGTTCTTTTGTTAAGGCTTCGGCCCGTAAGAAGCGGGCAAACCGGACGAACCCGAACATGCCTGTGCACCCAACTCAGGCAAACATGTCCGGACGCGCCGGTGTGGCCCATCAGCCCGGCAACGTCCCCTATGTGGGGACGCTGCTCAACGGAGTTCCGCTGGCCAACTACGATTCCTCCCACGGACACCAAACCACAGGCTTCGCCAATGAGCGGATGCGTGCCGAGGCCGAACTCAAGCGCCAGCTTGATGCCTTGGACACGGCCCGCCGCAGCGGTCAAGTCACCGCCGAACAATACGCCGTCCATCGCGAGGCAATCTTCAAGAACTTCTAGGGACAGTTGGTGAGTGGGTCCCCTGGCTAGACCTGCATTCCTGGCTAGACCTTGAAGAAGGACTCCCGCAGGAATGCGCCCACCGTGGCCACCTCGGTGAGGAAGCCGTCGTGGCCAATCGGCGAATCGATCTGCCGAACACTCACCTCGCCGGGAAGAGCAGCAGCCAGTTCAGCTGACTGCGCCGGGAAATATAGCCTGTCGCTAATGACGGCAGCCACAACAAACTCGATGCCTTCCGTCACGGCCAGAGCTTCCTCAAGCGTGCCCCGTCCACGGCTGACATCGTGGCTCATGAGCGCTTCAGAAATGGCTATATAACTGTTGGCGTCAAATCTGCCCACCAGCTTGTGGGCTTGGTAGTCAAGGTAGCTTTCCACCTGGTACCTGCCCGCAGTATTGGGTGCCATGCGCTCATGACTGATGGCGCCGTCGTCGTCCTGGGCCTTGCGAGCAAAGCGTGAGCCCAACTCGGCCTCGGAGCGGTAGGTGATGTGGGCAATCCGCCGGGCGAGCCCCAAACCTGCGGTGGGAGCTGCGCCATCGTAGTAGTCCCCACCTGCAAAGTTGGGGTCCTGGCGGATGGCGAGCACCTGCGCCTGGGCGAAGGCGATCTGCTCGGCCGTGCTGGCCGCGCAGGACGCGACGACCGCACAGCGCTGCACACGATCCGGGTAGGTGGCAGCCCACTCCAGCGCTCTGGCCCCGCCCATGGAACCACCAATGACGGCGTACCAGGTGGTGACTCCCAGTTGGTCGGCCAAGCGTGCCTCGGCGTGAACCGAGTCGCGGATGGTGACGAAAGGGAAACGGGATCCGTAGGGGCGTCCGTCCTCGGCAATGCTGGACGGACCGGTGGAGCCATAGCAACCGCCCACCATGTTGGCGCTCACCACGAAGTACTTGTCCGTGTCGATGACCTCGCCCGGGCCGACAAGTCCCTCCCACCAGCCGTCCGCCTCGGAGTCGCCACGGCTGACGTGGGTGCTTCCGGTGAGGGCGTGCTGGATGAGGACGGCGTTGTCACCTGCAGCATTGAGCGTTCCCCAGCATTCAAAAGCCATGGTCACTGACGGGAGCACTCCCCCGGCTTCCAGTGGCAGCGCCCCGATGTGAATGGAGCGCAGCAGGCCACCGCCCTGCCCAACAGCAGCGGACCAAAGGCTGCTGTCGGGCTTGGCGGTACCCTCTTGAATCTCGGAGGGAAACACGTTTCGCTCCGATGCCGCGTGGATCACTTGAGTCACTTAGTTCGCAGCAGACTTAGCGGCGCGGAAGCCGGCTTCAAGATCGGCAATGATGTCGGCGATGTTTTCCAGCCCCACCGACAAGCGAACCAGTCCGGGGCGAACACCGGCGACCAACTGCTGCTCGGGTGTGAGCTGCGCATGCGTGGTGGAGGCAGGGTGGATGACTAGGGAGCGCACGTCGCCGAGGTTGGCAACATGGGAATGCAGCTCCAACCCGTCAACAAAGCGCTTGCCGGCCTCGGCACCGCCCTTGATGTCGAAGGCAACGACAGCGCCGGTGCCCTTGGGTCCGTACTTGCGGCCACGCTCGAACCACGGGCTGGACGGGATGCCGGCGTAAGCCACAGCCTCCACGTTCTCGTTTCCCTCAAGCCAGGTGGCAACCTCGACGGCGTTGCTGACGTGACGCTCAACGCGCAGGCTCAAGGTCTCGATTCCCTGAGCGATGAGGAACGCGTTGAAGGGTGAGACGGCCGCACCGAGATCGCGCAGCAACTGCACGCGAGCCTTGAGGATGTAGGCCAGATTGGCGCCCAAGGCGCTGCCTACCCCAAGGTCGCGGGCAAAGACCAAACCGTTATAGGTCTCATCCGGGGTGTTGAAACCGGGGAATTTCTCCGGGTTGGCAGCGAAATCAAACTTGCCGCCGTCGACAATCACGCCGGCAATAGCGTTACCGTGGCCGCCTAAGTACTTGGTGGCGGAGTGGATGACAATGTCGGCGCCCCATTCCAGCGGGCGGATCAGGTAAGGGGTTGCAAGGGTGTTGTCCACCAAAAGCGGGACCCCTGCCTCGTGGGCTACGGCGCTGATGCCCTCGATGTCCAGCACATCCTGGCGCGGATTGGAAACCACTTCGCCAAAGAATGCCTTGGTGTTGGGCCGAACAGCGGCCCGCCATTCATCCAAATTGTCGGGGTCCTCGACGAATGTGACCTCGATGCCCAACTTCTTGAAGCTGTGCGCCAGCAGGTTGTACGTGCCACCGTAAACACTGGGGCTGGAGACGATATGGTCGCCCACTTCAGCCACGTTGAGCAGGGCAAAGGTGGTTGCAGCCTGGCCAGAGGCCAGCAGCAACGCGCCGACGCCGCCTTCGAGGTTGGCTACCCGCTGCTCCACGGCGTCTGTGGTGGGGTTGCCGATGCGAGTGTAAATGGGCTCCAGCTCGGCCAGCGCGAACCGTGCGGCAGCGCTTTCTGCTGACGGGAACACAAAGGACGTCGTCTGGAAGATCGGCAGGGCACGGGCGCCGGTGGCGGGGTCCGGCTGCTGGCCTGCGTGGATCTGACGGGTTTCAAATGACCAACCGTTACTCATGGTGGATTCCTTCACACTAGAGGCCTGCAGCAAAGCCCTCCAGTGCAAAATACACGGAGGGGCTTTGTTGTCGATGGCCCGCGCTTGCACCGGAACCGGATGGTTCGGCGCCAGGTCTTCACCCGGGGCACCCCGCCGCGGAAGGAGGGTTGCCGGTCAGCAAGCCGGGGCTTTTTTGCTGACACTCATGACCTACATCCAGTGTGGGAGATGACGCCGTATCGCCGCAAGATTATGACGAATTTGTGACCATTGGCGAATATCTGCTTGAAATTTCATCCCAAAAGTGTCTAGGGCTGAATTTGTGAGCAGGCCAAGGGCATTCTTAGCTACGGGTACCGCCCTATTTCCCCAACCCGGCACGGCGCAGCGCCTCGGCCATGGCGGTGTTGGCTGCCGGCGCGGCGGGGGCGGGGCGATTCTGGCGGTTTGCGCCCTGCGGCGCACCGCTTCGCTCAGCCCCAGAACGCGGCGAGGGTCGATTGGACGTCCGGGAGCCGGCGTCGGGCTTGGAATTTGGCGCTCCTGCAGGCGAGCCGGCCGTGTCATCGAGGCGCAGGGTGAGCGAGATGCGCTTGCGTTCGGGTTCAACCTCGAGCACCTTCACGCGCACCACCTGGCCGGATTTAACCACGGTTCGCGGGTCCGACACAAAGGAGTTGCTCAGGGCCGAGACGTGGACCAACCCGTCCTGGTGCACACCGATGTCGACGAACGCACCAAAGGCTGCCACGTTGGAGACCGTGCCCTCGAGAATCATGCCCGGGCGCAGGTCGGTGATCTTTTCGATCCCGTCGGTGAAGGTGGCGGTTTCGAAGCGCGGACGGGGGTCGCGACCCGGCTTTTGCAGCTCGGCCACAATGTCCGCCACGGTGGGCAGACCAAAATCACCTTCCACAAATTCGGCCGGGTTCACCGACGCCACGGCACCAACACCAGCAGAAATCTCGGTGGGTTTTGCGCCAACGGCGGCGAGGATTTTGCGCGCCACACCATAGGCTTCGGGGTGCACGCTCGAGGCATCCAACGGCTCCGCTCCTCCGGTGATCCGCAGGAATCCGGCGCACTGCTCGAACGCCTTGGGGCCGAGACGGGCAACCTTGAGCAGTTCGCGGCGCTTGGTGAAGGGCCCGTTTTCATTGCGATGCGCCACGATGTTTTCACTCAAAAGAGGGCCGACGCCGGCAACCCTCGCCAGAAGCGCGGGCGAGGCCGTATTGAGGTCAACACCCACGGCGTTGACGCAGTCCTCGACGACGGCGCCAAGGGACCGTTCCAGCTTCGCCGGGGTGAGATCGTGCTGATACTGGCCCACGCCGATGGATTTGGGATCGATCTTGACCAATTCGGCCAACGGGTCCTGCAGGCGGCGCGCAATCGACACGGCCCCGCGCAGGGAAACATCCATGCCGGGCAGTTCGGCACTCGCCAGTGCGGACGCCGAATAGACCGAGGCACCCGCCTCGGAGACCACCAGCTTTGTCACCTGTTTGCCGGGATTCAGGCGTTTTAGTTCGGCGACAAGTTCGGCCGCCAACTTGTCGGTTTCCCGGCTGGCCGTGCCGTTGCCAATGGCCACAAGCTCAACGTCATAGCGTTGCGACAGTGAGACGAGCGTGGCCAGGGATTCGTTCCACTTCCGGACGGGGGCATGCGGGTAAATGGTCTCCGTGGCGGCCACCTTACCGGTTCCGTCGACAACAGCTACCTTGGTGCCGGTTCGAAGTCCCGGATCCAGACCCAGGGTTGCGCGGTTTCCGGCGGGGGCCGCCAGCAGCACGTCGCGGAGGTTCGCGGCGAATACCCGCACCGACTCTTCTTCGGCGCTTTGGAACAGCCGGACCCGGAGGTCCACCGAAAGTCGCGTCAGGATGCGGGTGCGCCAGGCCAGTCGGGCGCTTGTCATGAGCCAGGTGTCGGCCGCACGGCCCGATTCTGCGATGCCCAGTGAGTGCGCCACAGCGTTTTCATAACCCGCCCGGGCCTGAGCATGGGCGTCGGCATCGCGGGTGTCCGCCTCAGCCAAATCAAGCGTGAGGACACCTTCCTTCTCACCACGCAGCAGGGCCAGAACCCGGTGGCTGGGCAGCGCGTGCGGGGGCTGGGCAAAATCAAAGTAGTCCTTGAACTTTTCACCTTCGCCGGCCTTGCCGGTTTTCACCGACGAGCGCAGCCGCCCCTTCTTCCAGAGTCGTTCGCGCAAATCACCCACGAGCCGTGCATCCTGACCAGCCCGCTCAATCAGGATGGCCCGGGCGCCTGCCAAGGCGTCATCGGCCGACGCCACGCCGCGCGCTTCATCTACAAAGGAGTCCGCTTCAACAGCCGGGAACCGCGACGGGTCTGCCAGCAATGCATCCAGTAACGGCTCCAGTCCGGCCTCGCGGGCCGCGTCAGCCTTGGTCTTGCGGGTGGACTTGTAGGGCAGATACAGATCCTCGAGTTCGGACTTGGTCACGGCGCCCTCGACGGCGCGGCGCAACTCAGCCGTCAGCTTGCCCAGGCCATGAATGGTTTCCAGCACCACAATCCGGCGGGCCTCCAGATCACGCAAATAACGCAGGCGCTCCTCAAGGTCTCGGAGCTGGGCGTCATCCAATGTCCCCGTGGCTTCTTTCCTGTACCGGGCAATAAAGGGGACGCTGGCGCCGTCGTCCATCAGGGCGATTGCAGCACGAACCTGCGCCGGGCGCACACCCAGCTCGGCAGCAATGGCGGCGCTGATACGAGCCTCTTGGGCGGCGGGAGTGGGCAGGGACAGGGGTGCTGCTGGAGTTTCGGTCACACCCCAATTCTGCCCCACAAGCCGCGCGGTCACGTCCGCACGAGATTGCACGTCCTACGTGACTTAGGCAACACTAAGTCGAGAGCCCGATCACAAAGTGCCAAGATGAACTCATGCGAATGGATCATGTTTCTTACGCCAGTGAATCAGATGGATTGGCTGCCACTACGGAGCGAATCGCGACCGCCCTTGGGGTCGATGCAGTGCGCGGCGGAGTACACCCGCGCTTCGGCACCCGCAATATGATTATTCCGCTCACCGATCACCATTACCTGGAGATTGTTGAGTGCCTTAACCACCCAGCCTCGGACAAGGCGCCGTTCGGCCAAGCCGTGAAAGCACGCTCGGCGGCTGGCGGCGGTTGGATGGGATGGTGCGTGGCCGTTGATGACCTCGCCCCGTTCGAGGAACGCCTTGGCCGCAGCGCTGTCCCCGGCAACCGCAAGTTCCCCGATGGCCAGGAATTGATCTGGCAGCAGATCGGCATCAAGGGCTTGATTGCCGACCCGCAGGTGCCCTACATGCTCAAGTGGGAGGGCGATCCTGCGCTCCACCCGTCGCAGGCACGCCCCTCCACAGTTCGCTTGTCGTCGCTGACCATCGCTGGCAGCGCCGAGCGCGTCACCGAATGGCTCGGCGAGCCCGTCGAGGCGCCCCTGAACGATGTCGCCGTGGAATGGATTGCACCGCGTGGCACCCCGGGCATCATGAGCGTCACCTTTGAGACGGCCAACGGCCCGGTGACCATCTAGCTCCGGCCTCTCGACCCGTTCCACCCTGTTGATCCGTCACATAATGCCGCTTTGAATATTAAAAGCGGCATTATGTGACGGGTCAACAGTTGGTTTAGCCGCCGAAGCCCAGCGCGGGGCCAAGCGTGAACGCGGCGATGTCGATGAGCGCGTGCGCCACCACCAGCGGTGCCACCCGGCCGTACTTCTTGTACACCCAGCCGAACAGCAGGCCCATGGCGAAGTTTCCGATGAACGGGCCAAATCCTTGGTACGCGTGATAGCTGCCGCGCAACAGGGCACTGAGCACAATCGCAGCCCAGGGGCCCATCCCGATCTTCTGCAGCCGGCCTAACAGGTACCCATTGAGAATGACTTCCTCGAGGACTCCTGCGCGAATGGCCGAAAGCACCAAGACCGGAACTGTCCACCAGTATTGGTTCAGGGCACTGGGGATGATCTCGGTGGTGATGCCCATGGCCCGCCCGGCCGCGTACAGGCCCAGCGACGGGATGCCGATGACCACCAGCAGGCCCAGCGCCCCGAGCCCGTCGCGCACCGGATGCCGCCAATCCAGCCCGATTCGCCTGAACACCGACTTTCCCGGCTCGGCCAGAAGGTAAAACACCAGCATGACCGGGACCAGCGCAAAGAAGATATCCAGAATTTGGTACGTGAAGTCAAAGAATTCGCGGTTGTTGCGCACTGCGTTTAGCGTCGAGGTGCCCTGGGATATGGGCGCCCTGCTCAACTTGTCCAGCAGCGACACCACCGAATAGATGGCCGACTGCCCCAGCGAGACGCCCAGCACCAACAGCACTTCGATCACGAGCCGGCGCCGGGACTTACTCCCCCAGCCTTGATGGTCGGCACCGGTGGCTTGTGCGGGTGGTTCGGGGACGTGGTGTCCGGCGTCGGGCATGGCTGGTGGGGACGGGCGTTCACTCATGCCCTCCATCATGCACTCCGCAGCTGGCATTCAGCCATAGGACCGGGCCCAAGGCTGGTGGCTAGGCGGCGTTGCGGGAATCGTAGGCGGTCATGGCCCGTTCGACGGCGGCGAGCGCGGCGGCAACGTCGTTCCCATCCGTGGACCAGTTACTGACCGAAATGCGCAGGATGTCCCGGCCTGACCAATGAGAGCCGGACATCCATACCGTGCCGTCGGCGATGATTCGCTCCGTGATTCCCCGGGTCCGTTCGTCGGAGCCGAAGCTCACGGACACCTGGGTGAAGACCACCTCGTTGAGTACTTCCACGCCTGGCATTTTGCTGAATCCCGCAGCGAAAGCCTGGGCTTGCTCAACCAAGCAGTCAACGAGGTCCTCCACCCCGGAGCGTCCGAGGGAGCGAAGTGCTGCCCAGACTGGCACTCCGCGGGCTCGGCGGGAAAACTCGGGGACTTTTTCGAACGGATCTCCAGGGCCATGTTCGTCAGTGACGAGGTAGCTCGTGTGGACGCCAAAAACGTTTCGAAGGATCTCGGGTCGGGTCACGATCGCAACGCCGCAATCGTAGGGAACATTGAGGGTCTTGTGTGCGTCGGTGGCCCACGAATCGCAGCTCGCGAGGCCGGCAACCAGGTGGCGGTGTTTGCGGCTCACTGCAGCCCAAAGGCCGAAGGCTCCGTCAACGTGCACCCACGCACCGTGGCTGTGGGCAATGTCTGCCGCTTCGGTGAATGGATCGCTGGCGCCCGAGTGCAAGTTTCCGGCCTGGAGGCAAAGGATGGCGGGACCTGTTAGGGCATCCATGGCTTGAGCCAAGGCAGAGGGGATCAGGCGGCCCTGGGCATCGGCTGCAACTTCAATGGGTTTGCCAAGCCCGAGGTACTTCAGTGCCATATCAACGGACGCGTGACGGTCCGCTCCCACGAATACGTTTATGCGGGGTGAGCCGCTGAGACCGTCCGTCACAAGATCCCAGCCCGCTGCGTCCAGGACGGCCTGCCGTGCCGCGGCCAGCCCCACGAAATTGGATCCGGTGGCTCCCGTGGTGAATCCGACATCCGCTGTGGTGGGTAGTTCCAGGAGGTCTAGCAGCCAGCGCCCGGCGGTCTCCTCCGCGGCAGCAGTTGCTGGAGTGGCGTAGCGCAGTGCCGCGTTTTGGTCCCAGGCGCTGACCATCCAGTCTGCTGCCATGGCGGCCGGGAGTGTCCCACCCATGACCCAGCCGAAGAACCGGCCGGAAGGAACAGCCATCAATCCCGGTTCTGCCAGTCCCGCCAATTCGTCAACGACCGTGGCCGCATCCATGGGCATTTCCTGAAGCGGCATCGAGAAGCTGGCGAGCAGTTCATCGGCGTTTTGTCGGGGGCCGATGGGCCGGCTGGTCAGGGAATCAATCCAACGATTTGAATGCTCTTGCGCTCGAGCAAGGGCTTCGCGATATTCACCGGGTCGCGCTGGCATGCTCACAGTGTACGCTCGCGTTCGACGGCGCATAAGGTGTTGCGCTTACGGGACCTGGGCCTCGGGAGCGGGTGGTTGGGCCCACGCCCGCGAGGGACCCACACCGAGCTTGCGAGGTGAGGGAGTGGGTGGTTGGGCCCACGCCCGCGAGGGACCCACACCGAGCTTGCGAGGCTTTGAGCGGGTGGTTGGGCCCACGCCCGCGAGGGACCCACACCGAGCTTGCGAGGTGAGGGAGCGGGTGGGGACTACGATCTTGGTTATGAGCGCTCCCCGACAGATCATCATGGTCCGCCACGGACAGTCCGAGGCCAATGTGGACCAGACGCTGTACAACCGGCTTCCGGATTACCGCATTCCACTCACTGAGCTGGGCGTCGCCCAAGCCAAGGCAACGGGTGAGCGTATTCGCCGGCAGTTGGACGGCCAGAAGGTTCGGGTCTACGTTTCGCCGTACCTTCGCGCGTATCAAACGCTGGAGGCCATGAATCTGGGCGACCTGGTTGAGAGCACCATGGAGGAACCACGACTTCGCGAGCAGGACTGGGCGAATTTCCAGAACCCGGCGGAGATTGCCGACCAGAAGGAACTGCGCAACGCCTACGGGCACTTTTTCTACAGGTTTCGCGAAGGCGAGTCGGGGTCCGACGTCTATGACAGGGTTTCCTCATTCATGGAGACGCTGTTCAGGCATTGGTCCCGGACCGAATCTGACACCAGTACCCTTCTGGTCACGCACGGGTTGACCATGCGCTTGTTCTGCATGCGCTGGTTCCACTGGTCGGTTGAGTACTTTGAGTCCCTGAACAATCCGGGCAATGCCGAAACGCGCACACTGCTCAGGCACGGCAATCGCTATCTTCTGGACACGCCCTTTGATCAGTGGACACCGGCGGAACCAAGCAAAACAGTACTGGACGCGCCCGAGCACATTTGGTGACGAACCATCCTCTGTGCCGCAGCACGGCGGCAATGTCATCGATTACGCAATGCCCAAATGGCCTAATTACTATTTTTTGGCAACATAAGGGTAGCCTTGCCTGAGAGCTGAGGCACTCCCCAGTTCTTACCGTCTTTGGAATCCCGGAGTATTTGGGTGCTTGCAACACTTGTCATCGGCCTGCGAGAGGGACTCGAGGCCGCGCTGATTGTCGGAATGATCGCGGCCTTCCTGCGTCGAAACGGCGTTTCCCTCAAGCCCATGTGGCTGGGCGTTGGCGCGGCCGTCGCGCTGAGCGCCGTCGTCGGCATCGTCTTGGAGATCATCTCCGCCGCACTGCCACAGCAGCAGCAGGAAGCCATGGAAACCGTCATTGGTCTCGTGGCCGTGGTCATCGTGACATTCATGATCGTATGGATGAGCAAGAATTCCCGATCCATGAAATCCACCCTCGAAGCCCACGCGGGCTCGGCGCTCAAGGGCGGCTCCGTCTTTGCCTTGGCTGGCATGGCCTTTCTGGCGGTGCTGCGCGAAGGCGTGGAAACAGCAGTCTTCATGGTCGCCGCCTTCCAGTCCTCCTTGAGCCCGCTGGCTGCTGGAACCGGCGCAGTCGTGGGTTTGGCCATCGCCACAGGTATTGGTTTCCTCCTCTTCCGCGGTGCCATTAAGCTCAACCTTGCCAAATTCTTCAAGGCCACGGGTGTCTTTCTCGTGTTCGTTGCCGCCGGACTAGTCATGAAGTCACTGCGCACAGCCCACGAAGCCAGCTGGGTCAACGTGGGCCAAGACACGACCTTCAGCCTCAACTGGCTGGCTCCCAACGGCAGCGCCCGCGCCGCCATCCTGACCGGCGTCTTCGGCATCCCCAGCGATCCGCGAGTGGTCGAACTCCTTGGATGGGCGCTCTACCTCATCCCCATGCTCGCCTTCATCCTGTGGCCACGCACCTGGCGACCCACTCCTGCAGCCCTCCCGCGCACGCAATTTTCCGCCGCAGCCGCGCTAGGCGTAGCAGCCGTGGCACTCATCATCGCCGCACCACTTGCCATTCCGGCCGCACCCTTGGGAAAAAGTTCGACGCCGGCCATCACCTCCTCCGGCGAGGCTGGCGTTTCGCTGCGGGTCTCCGCAGGTAACAATGACGGATCCAGCGTTGCAGCCGGGGCCGGAGTTGCCGCCGCGGGTGCCGCCGCGCGCGCAAGCAAGACCCTCATGGTCACCACCATCAACGGCACCGAGAGCAGCTACCCGCTGACCCTGCATGGCACCGAATCACACGCCGGACGCACGGCCTCTGTCTACTCGGCAGCCGTCACAACGGACAACGGCCCTGATCCGGCCAGCCTCACAGTCGAGGCCTTGACCGAGCTCAATGGCGGCCGCATGCCCGTAGGCATCAGTACCTCCAGCAATCCCGGCCCTTTCAGTACCGTCTGGACCCATAAGGGTGAAGTCACAGTGTGGCTTGTCGATGATTCGATCATTGACGCCGCCAGCACCCAGGGTGCCACGCTGACGCTCAGCGGAGGCGGCCTAGCCAGCACCCGCACCATCGCCCTCTCGGGCGAAGACAGCTGGCACGTGCCTCAAGAGCACGTTCTTGCTGCCGTCACCGAGCTGAATAACTTTGAATCAGCCAGCACCGAAAATGTGCTCTGGTCCCGCTACCTGCCGGCCGTCTTCATCGCTGCCGCTTTCGCGTTACTCGCCGCCGGCCGCCGCAACAGGCGACAGCTGCTCGTTACCGCCCCCTCCCCGTAAGACACCTCAATTCGGCCTGTCGCATGAGGCGGCCGCCATTTTGAGCTCCCCATTTTCAAGCATCGCCACGTTGGCAACCACACTCCGAAGGACAGCAATGACTTCTTTCTCACCCCGTTCCGTTCGTTCCTTGGCCCCCGCCCTGATCGCCGGGGCAGCAGTGTTGACCCTTGCCCTATCCGGTTGTGGCAGCACGACTCCGGAGGGCAACGCAGCCGGCGCTGCCAAGGGTGGGGCCGCAGCTGTCAGCAATGGCGCCGCCCAGATCGCGATCAGCGTTGAGAAGGTCAATGGCGAGGACCAGTGCGTGCCCGAATTCGCGTCGGCCCCGGCCGGCCCAGTCACCTTCACTATTTCCAACAAGGACGCTTCAGGTGTCAGCGAAGTTGAGCTGCTAAGCGACAAGCGCATCTTGGGTGAACGTGAAAACGTCATTCCGGGCCTGAAGGCCGTCAGCTTTACCGTCACACTGGCCGGCGGCGAATACCAGCTGTACTGCCCCGGCGCCAGCACCGAGTACCAGCCGTTCACCGTGACAGGCGCCGCCGCGTCGGCCGCAGCCAATGGCGTCAGCGATCTGCTCAAACAGGGCACCGACGGTTATGCCAAGTTCGTCTCGGGTCAGGTAGACAACCTTGTCCTCGCAGCAGCTTCCCTGCAGGCCGCCGTTGATTCCGGCGATGTCGCGGCCAGCCAGAAGGCTTACGCCGAGGCGCGTCCCTTCTTTGAGCGCATCGAACCTGTAGCCGAGAGCTTCCCTGATCTAGACCCCGCGCTTGACCTCCGCGTGGCCGACGTCGAACCCGGCACCGAATGGACCGGTTTCCACCCCCTCGAGAAAGACTTGTTTGAAAGCAAGGCAATTACCGATTCCTCCAAGGCCTTGGCCGCCGGAATCGTGAAGAACGTTGCCACCTTGAAAACCCTCACGGGCGAGCTGGAGACCAAGGCTTCCTACAAGCCAGAGGAACTGGCCAACGGCGCCAGCGGACTGCTGGAAGAAGTTCAGTCGTCCAAGATCACCGGCGAGGAGGAAGCCTACTCCAAGCTGGATCTGGTGGACTTTGCCGCCAACATTGAAGGCTCGCAGCAGGCATTTGAGTACCTCAAGCCGGCCCTGACGGAGATCGATGCGGCCCTGACCGATCAGATTTCCGCCCAGTTTGAAACCGTCAACACAGCCCTTGACGGCTACAAGGACGCCAACGCTCTGGGCGGCTTCAAGCCCTACTCCGAGGAATTGAAGAAGTCCGACGCCGCCAAGCTCACCGCACTGATCCAGTCTCTGCAGGCTCCACTGGCCAAGATTTCTGAGAAAGTAGCCACGGTCTAAATGTCTGAGCCCACCCCTGTTGCGGACGCCGTTTCACGCCGTCGTTTCTTTAGCGGTTCTGCTGCCTTGGCTGGCGCCGGCGGATTGGCGTTGGGAGTTGGCGGCGGTTTGACTGTTGCTGCCACCGCTGCTGCCGGCCCGTTGTCCGATTCCGAGCGCATGGCCGAACGCGCTACCCTGGCCTACCCCTTCTATGGGGAGCATCAAAGCGGGATTGACACTCCCCCGCAAGATCACCTGGTGTTCACTGCGTTCGATGTGACGGCACTGACCGCCGTCGAGCTGCAGTTGGTGCTGGCAAAGTGGTCGGCCGCCATGGCCGAGATGACGGCCGGCTCCCCTGTCGGCAAGGTTCAACCCGAGCGGGAGCAGGGCATTCCTACGGACACCGGCGAAGCAACCGACATGGGGCCGCAGGGGTTGACGCTGACTTTGGGCTTTGGGCCGTCATTGTTTGATGAAAGATTCGGGCTGGCCAAGTTCAAGCCGACTGACTTTGCGGACCTCCCGGCCATGGCCGGCGAATCCCTTGATCCGGCCCTGACCGGTGGAGACCTGTGCATCCAGGCTTGCGCCAATGACCCTCAGGTTGCTTACCATGCGGTCCGCAATCTGGCCCGCATGGCCCGGACAGCCGTCAAAACCAAGTGGACTGTGCTTGGTTTTGGGCGTGCCTCCGCCGGCGCCAACCAATCCACTCCTCGTAACCTCATGGGGTTCAAGGACGGTACCCGCAATGTCAGCGGCACTACCGATTTTGGCGAGCATGTGTGGGTTGGCGCGGAGGCCGGTCAACCGTGGATGGTGGGCGGCAGCTATCTCGTGGCCCGCAAGATTCACATGTTGATCGAAACATGGGATGAGGACCCCATCGGAGATCAGCAAAGCATTTTTGGCCGGACCAAGAAAGAAGGCGCACCGCTTTCCGGGACCCAGGAACGCGACGTCCCTGACTTCCACGCCGTCGCACATGGAGCAGCAGCGGGAACCCCTGCCATCCCTGCAGACTCACACATTGCCTTGGTTGCCCATGAAAACAACAACGGCACCAAGATTCTCCGCCGGGGCTACAACTTCACCGACGGACTGGATTCAGTGGGCCGGCTGGACGCCGGATTGATGTTCCTTAGCTTCCAAAAAAGCCCGGAGCAGTTCGTCACCCTACAGCGAAAGCTGGGGAGCTCGGACAGGCTCAACGAATACATCCGGCACGTTGGCTCGGGAGTATTTGCGGTCCCAGCAGGGCTCCCCGCCGCAGGAAGTTATTACGGTAAGGAATTCTTCGCCTAGAGTCGGCCGGACCTTAGAGGGCCGGGGCCACGATCACATTGGTCCCGGCCTCGCGAAACGCTTCCAGCTGGGCTGCTGTAATGCGTGAATCCGTGATGAGGTTGCGGAAATCGTGCTCCTCCATAGTGGCGAAGGCGCGCTTGCCGATCTTGGACGCATCGGCCAAAATATAGGACTCCGAGGAGCGCCGGGCCATCTTGGAGTTCACGGACGCCTCCCCCTCATCATTCGTGGTGGGACCGGATCCAGGTTCGATGCCGTTGACGCCGATGAACGCGATGTCCAGGGCCACCCGATCCAGGACGGTGTCGGCGTAAGGACCCACCAACTCGTAAGAGCGCGGGTTCACGATACCCCCGGTAACCATGATCTTGAAGTTGGGCCGAATGGCCAGCTGCGAGGCAATGTTGATGGCATTGGTAACGACCGTCAGCGTGGGCCGGTTGGACTGGACCATCAAGTCTTCGCGGGTGGAAAGTACCTGGGCTAGTGCCGTGCTGGTGGTGCCACCGCACAGCCCAATTACGGCGCCCTTGGGAATGAGCGCACTCGCAGCATGGGCGATCTGCTGCTTTTCCTCCGCGTGGTCGTCACGGTTGTACCGACCGGGAAGGTCATAAGAAACAGAACCACTGGTGGCACCACCCCGGGTGCGCGTCAGCAGCCGCTCATTGGCCAAAGAGTCAAGGTCGCGGCGCGCAGTGGCGGGGGAAACCGCCAACTTTTCCACGATTTCCTCGACCTCTACCTGACCGTATTCGGCCAGGATGTCCAAGATCGCTGTGAGTCGTTCAGTTCTGTTCATTTTTCAATCCTAGGCGGCGAACCGGCCGCCACGTTTAGTTTTGGGTGTGGGTCGCGCCAGCAAACAACGCCAGCAACCGCGAAACCTCAGGAATAAGGGCTGCCCGACCGGCGCCCAGGTACTTCCGCGAATCCACCACTGCCGGATTTTCATCCAGGTAGCTCCGAACGGCACGGGTGAAGAAGCCGTTCAGGTGGGTGGAGACGTTGATCTTGGTCATACCCGCCACAATCGCTGCAACAATGTTCGCATCCGACACGCCCGAGGAGCCGTGCAACACGAGCGGAACCTCCAATGCGGCCTTCAACTCGGCAATGCGGGCCAGGTTCAGGGCGGCGCTGCGCTCGGTCATGGCGTGCGAGGAACCCACGGCTACGGCCAGTGCGTCAACCCCGGTGGCGGCCACAAATGCGGCGGCCTCGGCCGGGTCGGTCAACACGCCGGGGGCGTGCGCCCCGTCCTTGCCGCCCACCTTGCCAAGCTCGGCCTCAACATACACACCGCGTTCGTGGGCATAGGCGGCAACGCGAGCCGTCACCTCAACGTTTTGCTCATACTCAAAGTGCGCACCGTCGTACATAATCGAGCCAAAGCCCAGATCCACGGCCTCATAGGCCAGCGCCTCGTCCTCGGCGTGGTCCAGGTGCACGGCCACGGGCACGGATGCCTTGCGGGCCGCGGCCAGGGTTGCGGCGGCAACGGGCTCCAGCCCACCGTGGAACCTGGCGCAATTCTCGGAAATCTGCAAGATCACCGGCAGCCCAGCAGCCTCGGCGCCGCCGATGAGCCCCTCAATGGTTTCCAGGTGGATCACGTTGAACGCACCCTGGCCCGTGCCAGCCTTGGCGGCCAGGTCCATGATGTCGCGGGTGTTGGTCAAAGCCATGAAATTTTGGTCCTTAGTGGTCTGTGAGGATGAGTTGCTTGGCCAGTTCGGCATATTCGGGCGAGATTTCCCCGGCGCCTGGCATGAGGACGGCGGCGGCGCTCCAGGCGGTGGCCTGGATAAGGATCTCGCGCAGGTCAGTGACGCCGTTGGCAAGTGCGACGGCGGCCGCACTCACCGCTGCGTCGCCCGCACCCGTGGGGTTTCCGCTCAACGGTGCCGCCAGTTTGGCCTGGATATAGCCGGGCGAATCGGCGCTGAAGGCGAGCATGCCTTCCTCGCCAACACTGACCAGGACGCGCTTGGCTCCAAGATCCATGAGCTTGCGGGCGGCCGTGGGCAGATCGGACTCCCCCACGGCCTCCATGAGTTCATGATTGTTGGGCTTGAGCAGGTCCGCTCCAGCCCGGGCGGCGGCCAGGATGCCAGCGCCCGAGGTGTCGATGATGGCCGGGACCCCTGCCGCATGGGCCAGGGCCACGAGTGCGGGGTAGAAGTCGGCCGGTGCCTGGCCCGGGAGGGAACCCGAGCCCACCAACACGCCCGGGCGGCGCACGCCGTCGGACGTTTGGACGCCGGCAAGGTTGTCCACCACGGCCGCGGCCAAAGCCTGCCATTCGGCGCCGGAAAGTGCAGGGCCAACCTCGTTGAAGATACTTGTGGTGTTGTTGTCCGCCGTGTCCACAAAGGCAACGGTGCGGCGGGTGGCTGCCGCGACGGGCACCAGATGGTGGGCAATGCCGGCGGCGTCCAAATCCTGGCGCAGCTGCTCTCCGGCGGTGCCGCCTGCCGTGGCGATGACCAGGGTTGGGTGCCCCAGCTGGTGCGCCACGCGCGAGACATTCAGGCCCTTGCCGCCAGCCCGGTGCAACGGAGCGGGGACGCGATGGGAGGATCCCAAGTTGATCCCGGCCACGGTGTAGGTGACGTCCACGGCCGGGTTGGGCGTGACGGTCAGGACCAGATTGTTCATGCCTGCGTCCCGGCAAGGCTGCGAGCCTTCAGAGCCGATCCGATGAGGCCCGCATTTTCGCCAAGGGCCGCGTGCACGTATTCGGGACGGCGGTGGAAGGAGAGCTGGGCGTCCACACGCTCGGCCAAGGCTTCGAACAGCACAGGCCCGGCCATGGACAGCCCGCCACCGAGCACCACGGTCTCGGTGCCGAGGATGGACACGCACTGGGCAATGCTGAAGGATAGCGCGTCGACGGCGTCGTTCCAGACGGTCGTGGCCGCGTCATCGCCCTCAGCCGAGAGGGCAAGGACGTCGCGAGCACCGGCCACGGTAGTGCCTGTGGCTTCGGTGTAGCGGCGGGCAATGGCGCCAGCCGAGCCGAGGGATTCCAGGATGGCCGTGCCGCCGCCCGGGGCGGGCACCATGGCGTGGCCGAGTTCGCCGGCGTAGCCGCCGCCGGCCACGCGGTTGCCGTCGCACAGCACGGCGCCGGCAATGCCGGTGCCGATGACCAGGATCAGCACGTCCTTCTTGCCCGCAGCGGCGCC